>JBAYPC010000234.1:0-5073 GCA_041677905.1 Alkalispirochaeta sp.
CGCGGGAATCGCCTCGATACCAGGAACCCTTTACGAAGCGGCCCGAATTGACGGATCCAACAGCCGGCAGGCGTTCTGGAGAATAACGTTACCCCTACTCAAGCCGACGGTTGTTCTCGTTTCGGTGATGTCCATGCTCCAGTGCCTGAAGACCTTCAGCACCCAGTACCTCTTTACCCAGTCAGGGGCGCCTCAGGGGCCGATCAACGTTATCACCATGAACATCTACCACACCGGCATCAGGGACCAGAGAATCGGTCGGGCCAGCGCCATGAGTATTATTCTCTTTGCCATCATGCTCTTCTTTACGTGGTTGCAGTTCTCCACCACCAAGAGTGAAGAGGTAACCTACTGATGAAAGTCCAGACAGCCATCCCGGCCGTACTGATGCGGATCATACTGCTCATTGCAGTTGTTTTTGTGCTGGCACCCCTGGTGTTCATGTTGACGGCCAGTCTCATGCCCGCCTCAGATATCGTGAAGATGCCCTATCGCTGGATTCCCCAGGGTATTCATACGGCAAACTTCGTGAAGGCCATCGCCGGAAACGACGGACAGTTCATGTTTATCCGAAACATCATAAACAGTCTGATAGTGGCCGTAACCGTGAGTATCACCACCGTCCTTATCAGCAGCCTGACCGGCTACAGCCTGTCAAAATTCTCCTACCGTGGCCGTGATGTCCTGTTTCTCCTCATCATGGCGACGATGATGATCCCCTTTGAAGCGATCATGATCCCCCTGTACATGGTCGTTACAAAAATGGGTATCCAGAACAGCTACCCCGGTCTGATCATTCCATTTATGGTAAACGCCTTCGGGGTATTCATGATGAGACAGTACCTCATTACCTTTCCCGATGAGTTCATCGACGCCGCTCGGGTAGACGGCATGAGCGAGTTTGCCATCTACCGTAAGATTATTTTGCCCAATTCAGGACCGGCTATTGCCACACTCGCTATCCTCGCGTTTCGGGCGCAGTGGGATAACCTGCTCTGGCCCCTGCTGGTCGCGCAGACTGAGAAGATGAAAACCATTCCCCTCTACGTCGTAAAGTTCACCGCTGAAATGCACACCGACGAAGGTGCGATGATGGCGGTTGCGCTTATTGCGAGCATACCGATGTTTATTCTCTTTTTCTCCTTGAGCAAGTACTTCGTGAGTGGTGCCGCAGTGTACTCCAGTCGAAAGGGTTGATTGGGTGTTGATCATCTTTGACATGGGTAATGTTGTCAGCCGGTCGGTGGATGTCCTTCCCCCGCTATCTGAAAAGGTGGGGATATCTGAAGAGCGGCTGCGACATACCTGTAGAGACGACTTTTTTGGACTTACAACCGGGTCAATTACCACCGATCGGTTCTGGGAGCTTTTTTCGGAACACCTCGGTGTAGACGTCCCTGAGAACTACCTCGCCACCCTTTTCACGCCGGAGCTGGATCAGGATGTGGCCCACCTCGTTGAAGAACTGAGAAAAATCGGTCACCGAGTCGTGTGCGGTACCAACACAATCGACTCTCACTACCGGATTCATCAGCAACGCGGGGACTACCGGGTTTTTGACACCGTCTATGCGAGTCATCTGATGGGATGTGCAAAACCGGATGCACCGTTTTTTGACCATATTCTGGAAGCAGAAAGAGAGGAATGGCACCAAAAAGACCGCGTTCTTTTTGTCGACGACCTGGCGGAAAACGTTGAAGGCGCCCTGTCTGCGGGGCTGAACGCCCATCTTTTTACCGGGATTGACGGGCTGTTATCCTTTTTTGCCGAGAACGGAATCGCCGTCCCCCGCAGAACGTGAGCGAAACACGGTGGGGGACGTTCCAAAATGGCGTCTGAAAATCCGGGCAAAATAACCCTGGTCGGAAAACCCGCACCGTTCGGCCACTTCGCCGACTCGTAAGCGCTGGTCCCGAAGCAGCTCAACTGCGATTTGGAGTCGAAATGCGGTGAGCATCTCAACAAAAGTGCGGTCCCTGAGGTCCCGGATCAACCGGGACAGGTAGCTGCTGCTCAGTCCCAAATCGGCGGCCGCGTCTTCCAGCGATACGTCTTCCCGGTAGCGTCGGCGGATAAAGTCCTCGGCAGCCCGGACGTGTCGTTCCCGAGTATCCGGCCGCTCCTCGTCTCCCTCTCCCTGGAACGCCGTTTCCATTTCACGGCCACCTGCTCCACGACCACCGGCAAGCAGAATCTGCACCCTGCGAAGGGCCCTGTCGAGTTCATCGTCATCTATCGGTTTCAGAAGAAAATCGACAACACCGAGCCTGAGCGCTTCGTGGGCGTAATCAAACAGATCGTGTCCGGTGATAACGATTGCAAAACGGGGACGGCACACTTTCAGTAAATCGAGGCCATTGCCCCCGGGCAGCCGAATGTCGGTTATCACAAGATCGGGGCGATGCAGGTTGTACAACGTGACAGCTTCTTCATAACTGCCGGTAACAGCGGTGACGTGAAACCCGTACCGTTTCCACGGGACCGTTTCGGCGAGCTCCTGGAGGAGATACACCTCGTCTTCGACGATCAGCACAGAGATCATCTAATGGCCTCCCGGGAAAAATAGAATCACCGTGGTTCCCTTACCGACCGCGCTTTCGATTCTGAAGTCACCTCGACCCTGGTAGTGGAGTTCCATTCGTCGGCGTACATTCGTAATTCCGACGCGACCGCTGTGTTCCGTAAGCTCCGCCAACCTGGCCGGATCGATTCCTGGACCGTTATCGGTAATGGTGATTTCCATACCGTCGTCCCGGTTTTGTGCGCTCACCCGAATCGAAATTGGCAGAGGGGATGATTCAAGAGCGTGGATCATCGCGTTCTCCACAATGGGCTGCAAGATCAGTCGGGGAATAGATCGGTCCAGGAGATCATCGGGAATGTGAAACTCTACATCCAGCCGGGAGCCAAAGCGGTGTCGTTGTATATCCACGTATCCCCGGAGGAGGTCAAGACTCTCTGCCAGAGAGACAAAAACGTTGTCGTTGTCTATTGCCGACCGGAACATCGTTCCCAGTCCCGTTGCAATGTCCACAATTTCAGGAACACCCTTCAACTTGGCGAGAGACTTGATTGTACCCAGGGTGTTGTAGAGGAAGTGGGGGTTCACCTGCGCCTGCAGCGCTTTCCGTTCGGCTACGCGAAGTGCCCGTTCCTCATTTCTCGTTCGTTCCAGAAGCTCATCCAGCTGGCGTACCATCCGGTTGTAACTGGAAACGAGAAACCCCAGTTCGTCGTTCCGGCCCGTTTCCGGTACGGTAGCGGGGATACCGTCGGAAAGATGCTCCATCGCCTCTACCACAGCGTGGACCGGGCCCCCGATGTCGCGGCTGAGTCGAAAGGCGAGGACGACGATGATCACCAACACCCCAAGAAGTATCCAGAGTCCGAATCCCCACAGCGCCCCCAGGGCAATACGGTACTGATCGGCCATAACGGTTCCAACGAGTATGAGTGAGCTGTCCCCTATCTGCCGCGGCACGATAAGAAGACTCCCTTTTACCAACGGTTTACCTTCTTTTAGGTCCCGGGGCATAAACTCGTCAAGAAAGGACAACTCCTTGAAGTGGTCAAACGTACCGTCCCGTTCAGGCCTGAAAAAATCTACCGCTTTCAGCTGGTTGACCTCAGTGAGTATCATCGTATCAAAGACCGGTTGCGCCGCCGCTGATATGAGGGGAGCGGCAAGAACATCAACGATAACAAAACCGCCCTCGATGTCTCTCAGAAATGAACCGGCCACCCGTTCTCCCCGTTCAGAGAAAAACGGATCAAGGTAGAAGTAGGTCCGGTCCGCATCCGGTCGGAACTCGGAAAAGATACCCTCAAGATTGCTGTAGTCGGACAGGTCATAGCGACTCGGCAGTTCATGAGTGGAATAGGCCCGCCTGCCGTCGGCAGACACAAGGTGGATCGACGTTTCGTAGAGGTGACCTTCGATCTCTTTGTACAGTACTCGGTACAGCTCTTTGAGCCACGCCGAATCTTCACCGTGTCTGTCCCTTGGGCCGGCGGCCTGCCCGCCCGCCGATTGGTCGGCACGGAATATATCCTGCACTACCGGTGTTTTTGATACCGAATAGGCGATATGTCGATAGGTGTCCAGATGGGCCGCAACGGCGTCGGCGGCAACAGCGGCAGCGTCACTTCCCCGCTGCCCGATGGCCCGCTGCACAATACGGAGACTCAACGTCGAAAAACCGATCCCGGCGGTCACCAGAGGCAGCATACTTATCACAAAGAACGAAATGAGAAGTTGCGTAAAATACGCTTGACGCTTCATCTGTTCACCGTGAATGTCACCTGCAGTTCTCGATCACAACGTCAGAGCAACCCCTCGTAGTCCGTGCACAGGAGTCGATACGGCGGTTCGTCCTCGTCGATCTCAGGAAACCGGCCGACCTCGTCCAGAAACCGGTTGTCTTTGGCGTCGTCGTTTACAGCCGACACTTCACCGACGATGCACGCCCCGTTTTCGGCCCAGAACGAGTGGTACAGATAGGGAGTCAACGAGATACTCTGTCCCGGCTTAAGGCGCACCTTCATTCCCGGCGTTCCTTCCAGCTTGAGGCCGTCCCTATAGACGGTAAACGGCTCGTCCGACAGTTTTTCCGTCTCGCGATCAGCCATCGACAGCGAGAGAACCAGCTCTCCACCCCCGCGGTTGATGATGTCTTCCGTCTTGTGCCAATGAAAGTGCATAGGGGTGATCTGACCGTCACCGACGATCATGAGTTTTTCGGCGTAGGGAAGGGGGACCGAACCCGACAGCGTGCCGTTTCTGACCGTGAAGAGGAGAAGCCCCTTCCGGTCAAAGACACCCAACCCAAAATCGGTCAGGTCCCAGCCGAGAGCGGCGTCGACTATCGCCTGGATGCGTCCCGGCCCGGACCCCGCCTTTTCGGCGCCCCCATTTTCGCCGCGCCAGTCCTCAAGGGTCCAGTGGGCCCACTCCGGCAGATAGAGACCGGCGGCCGAGAACGTCTTCTCGGCCGCACGTATATGATGGTTGATGGTACTACGTTTCATGACCACCAATACTACCACGTTTTACAGCGCTGCGCGAACGTCACC
>JBAYPC010000235.1:0-5068 GCA_041677905.1 Alkalispirochaeta sp.
GGTACCGGCTGTCCGCCTCGACCCGCACCGGCGTATCGGTGTACTCGAAGTAGTACCAGAAGAGTCCCCGCCGCAGATCCACCCGGTAGTAGGGGCACCGTTCCACCATTGTGTCCAGAGCGGTCTGGAGTCTGGAGACGACAACGGGCTCATCGATTGTGGCGGCAATTCTGAAGACGGTGGTGCGCCGGGGGGAGAGCATTCCCGGAAAAATGAGCGCTGCGTTATCCAGCTGGTATGGAAGCTCTTCGTCCGGCACCGGTCTTGCCACTCTGCTCGTTGGTTACTGTCCCACTCGTTGGCTACCGCCTGACCCGGGCGTTGCCGCTCCAGATAGACCATATCTGCTCTTCGTCGGCGGGCTGGCCGTAATCGGTCAGGAAGGTGGTGGCAAGAACGCCGCTGGCCCAGGCGAACTGCAGCCATTTCTCCGGTTCCCACTGCCGGAGAATACCGTAGAGAAGGCCCCCGACAAAACCGTCTCCGCCGCCGATCCGGTCAAGCACGCCGATCTCCCGCGGTTCAGCGACGAACCACTCGTCCCCGACGGAGAGAATTGCTCCCCAGAGATGGATGTTGGCGCTGACTACCTCACGTAATGTGTTGGCACAGACGGTGACGTCGGGAAACTGTTTTCTCACGGTGCCGATCATCGCCTTGAAGCTGTCGATCTTAGCTGCAACGTCGGCCCCTCCCGCTTCCGGGCCGTCCAGCCCAAGGCACAGCTGGTAGTCTTCTTCATTGCCGATGAGGATGTCTGATATACCGGCAATTTCCCGAAACATCTCACCCAGCTCCTCTTCCCGCCCTTTCCAGAACGTCGCACGGTGGTTGAGATCAAAAGAGATCCGCGTACCGTGACGCTTGGCCGCCCGGGCGAGCTCAAGACAAAACGTGCCGGTCTGCGGTGAGACGGCGGCGATGAGTCCGGAGAGGTGGATAATACCAACTCCCTCTTCCGCGAATAGCCGGTCCAGATCAAAATAGGAAACGTCAAGGAGACGCCCTACTTCGCCGGCCCGATCGTTGTGGACCCGGGGCCCTCGCATTCCGTACCCGCTGTCGGCAATATTGAACTGGTGTCGATACCCCCAGGGTCCACCCTGCTCAATTTCGGGGCCCTCATACTCCATATGCCTACTGAGAAGGTCGTCCTTGATAAGACGGGCGATGGGACTGCCCTTTACAAACGCCGTAAGCACCTTCACGGGAAGACCCAGGTAAGAAGAAACGGATGCTACGTTGGTCTCTGCGCTGGTGGCCTCCATAAGAAACGTGTGACTGCTGTGAGCCGGCAGGCCGTTCGGCGGCGTAATCCTGACTCCCATGCTGGTGGGCACAACTAGTGCGTATTTTGCGTCTTTTCGAATTTCGATCATATTGGTGTCCTCCCTCAAGCCAGAGAATACCCGAAGCTCGCCGCTATCTCAAGGTTCGAGGCGATGAGGAAGATGCGATGTGTGAGAGGCGATGTGTGAGTCAGGTGGCACCGCCGGTGTCGTCATGGAATTTCTGGCTCCGCACGGTGACCTCCGCCTGGTTGTACACCATGGAATAGGGTTCAACGCTTTTGGTGAGCCAGCAGTTTCCCCCGATTATACTGTCGTGCCCAATGACAGTCTCACCGCCGAGAATCGTGGCGTTGGAGTAGATAATGACGTTGTCCTCGATCGTGGGATGGCGCTTTGTGGCGCTCATGTCCTTGGTGACACTCAAGGCTCCCAGCGTGACACCTTGATAGAGTTTGACGTTGTTCCCAATCTTCGTCGTCTCACCGATGACAATACCGGTGGCATGATCGATGAAAAACGACTCTCCGATTTCCGCCCCCGGGTGGATATCGACTCCCGTTCGGCGGTGGGCAAACTCACTGATGAGTCTCGGAAAGACCGGTACCCGGGCCTGGTAAAAACAGTGGGCGATCCGGTAGGCTGCAATTGCGTAAAAACCGGGATAGGCGGAAATTACTTCATCCAGCGATTCTGAGGCGGGATCGCCGGCCAGAATCGCCTGGGCATCCTGCCAGAGCAAGTTGTAGAAGGTCGGCAGCGCCTCCATGAACTTCCCGGCCACCTCGGCCGGCGTGAAATCCATCCGCTCCGCCAACGGCTGCAGCAGTTCTTCCAGAGTCCGGCTCACCCGAGACAGAGCTCCGACCAGTTCCGCCCGGCTGCGGTACTCAAAATCCTGGGTGTGATGGGGAAAGAGAACACCCAGAATCGTCTCCAGAAACCTCTCGGCTCCCGGGCGGGACGGAAAACTTGACCGTTCCTTGTGATGGACCGCGTAAAGCTTCTCGATAAATGCAGCATCAGTCGACATGTTCTCTCCTTTTCTCGGTTGCCGCCGTCCGGACCAGCGCCGGACACTCCCGCCACCCCTCCGGTAAAACTATATCGGGCTTCCCTTGTAACCAGTCCGACTTGCCTGGCCAGTCCGACTTGCCTGGCCCGTCCGACCTGCCGCGGTACATCACGAGAAATCGGTTGCGCTCGACCAGGGTGGCCCCCAGGTGCATCTTGTAGTCCGCTTCCATCCCGAGATCCCAGAACCGGACACCCGATTCCTGAAGCAGCGCCGCCAGAGCGACCATCTGAACCGTACCGGCTCCGTTTCTCCGGTGAAAACCGGAGAGGCTGGTATAGACGTCTCCAAAACTGTAGCCGATTTCACCGGCCAGAAGGGTCTTCTTCTCGTCCCGGACTTCCACCGAATGGACCCGGACGCCTCCGACAGGCTCGGCGTGCATCTTTTCCAGGGCGGAAACCAGAGGTGGAATCAACCACCGGTCGGTGTAGGAATCAACCACCGCCGACATAACCTCGGAGAAACTCCCGTTACACCGTATCCGCAACCCCCGGGCGTATCGACGGACATTTCTTCCGACGTGGACTTCCGACGGAACGAGAATACAGCGCCGGGCGTGGGACTTCACCAGCAGGAGATGAACTGCAGGGAAGCCGGCCAACTCAAGTCCCATTGGAATATACCCGTTACGACACGTAGCCGCCACCATGACAGGGTCAAGACGGTCGCACGCGCAGAACTCGCCGCCATCCCGTTCCAGAATCATCGGTACCAGGGGCAGGTCATCGACCCCGTCAATAACCGGCATGTGCTGTTGTATCCAGGCACCTATCCGGGTACCTATCCAGGAATCCATGAGTCTACTGTAATACACCGGCGGGTACATTCCATAGAGTCCCAACGTTGGAGTATGCTACCTCCATGATCTACACTGCACCTCAGAAATGGTACGACGCGTATATACTGGACCTGGACGGAACGGTCTATCTCGGTGATTCCCTCCTGCCCGGTGCCGCAGAGGTAACACAAATCTTGAAAGAGAAGTCCATACCTCGGGTCTTTCTGTCCAACAACCCCACCCGTGACCGGGCCATGTACGTGGACAAACTTGCGGGGTTAGGTATTTCCGTTCTTCCTGAAGAGATCATCACTACCGTATTCACGACCACTCAGTGGCTGTTGCAGAACGCCCCGGACGCCACGGTGTTTCCCATTGCAGAAGAACCTCTCGTTCAAGCACTGCGCGAAGCAGGTATCGCCATATCCGACGATCCCCGGAAAATAGATATCGTCATAGCTTCGTATGACCGGGATCTCCACTGGAAAAAACTGCAGATCGCCTTTGAAGCTATCTGGTACTACAAGCGAGCCTACCTGATCGCCACCAATCCGGACCTCTTCTGTCCCTTTCCGGAAGGTCGGGGAGAGGTCGATGCGGGAGCGGTCATCGCCGCAATTGAGGCGACTACGGGGACAAAACTGGCCGTCAACTGCGGGAAACCAAGTCCCGTCATGCTGGAAACGATCGGTAACGCCCTTGGTGTTCCTCTCAGTCGGTGTCTGGTTGTCGGTGATCGCCTGTACACCGAAATACGCATGGGCCGGGACGCCGGAGCCGATACGGCCCTGGTGCTGACCGGTGAAACCACGGAGGAGACTGTCCGGGTACTTGCTGAAGAATCCCAACCGACCTATGTAATGGAGTCGATCGGCGCGATTTTGCCCGAATAAGCCCGGATAAGAGTGTATACTTCATAGTGATATGACGATAGATACTCACGCGGTAGAGATCATACGAGAGGGTCGTATCCCGGTGCTTATCATCCAAAACGGTGCCGTTGTCGACGCCGCCGCTGCCGCGGCAACGGTGCTGCAGATTCCACAGGACGAGCTGCTGGGACGGCCGTTCGCAGACCTGTTTCCCCCGGACAGTTCTGTTATCGTTCGGTCCGGACGAACTATCCATTTTACCTCTATACCGGTCGGAGTCGGTGAGGCCGTCTTCCTCCAGGATATTTCCGAGCAGCAGGAGCAGGCGGCGGCATTACGGCGCAAAACGGCAGAACTCACCTCGGCACTGGAAAGCCTCCCTTTTGATTTCTGGATGAACGACCTGGACAACCGCACGGTCCTGCAGAACCGTTGGAGCAAAGACTTCTGGGGTGATCAACTTTGCGTCGCCATGGACGATGTGACCACCGATCCGGAGATTCTCAGCAAGTGGCGCCAAACAAACACCAGGGCACTTCAGGGTATACCGACGGAAGACGAGATTATCTACACCATTCAAGGCGAAAAACGCACCTTTAAGAACATCGTCTCTCCGATACGCGAGGGCGGTAATGTCATCGGCATACTCGGGCTCAACATCGACGTCACCGATTACCGGAAAGCAGTGCAGGAGAGGGACAATCTGCTGCGGGAACTCCACCACCGGACAAAAAACCACCTTCAGATCATACTGAGCATGATAAACATCCTGCGGTCCGCCGGCACCTATTCAGATCAGCAGATTCTTCGGCGCGCGGAAGAACAGATTCACACCATTTCCATGATCCATGAGCAGCTAATTCGGTCGGAAGATCACCATACCATCGAACTGAACGGCTATTTCCGGGACGTCACCCGGATGATCGGTACGGATACCACAGAGTTCTTCCCCGCCGATGTCGCCGTGGTCAGCTCTATTGAACGGGCGGTTCCGGCGGGTCTCGCCCTGGCAGAGCTTCTCCGGTCGGTCCATGAAACTGGTAATCGGAAA
>JBAYPC010000236.1:0-5048 GCA_041677905.1 Alkalispirochaeta sp.
CAGCCGGCCATTTCCAACCACAGTGAGACGTCCCGCAACCACGCGAGAATCACAACCGCCAATCCGGAGATGACAAACCAGACGATATCCTCCGGTACTCGCGCCTGTCGGCACAACCCCGCAGGGGGTGCTCCCCGCCAGGCAAAACTCCGACCGATCCACCAGTTTGCGGCGAAGGCGACCAACAACCCCAACCCGATCGAATCAAAAACAACTCGTTCGACCAGTAGCAGCCACTGGTCGGGGTTTTCGGCGACTCCGAGTACGGAAAGCATGCTCTGCAGTTGTTCTGCCAGAGCACCTTCTCCCGCGACGGCCCGCCGGAGGAGACGCAAGCTCGGTATGGCACCCACCACAGCTACACCGGTCGCTCCAACGAGCCGGACCCACCAGTCATATTGACGTGCCAGATTAAAAACTGTACGCCCCGCCAAAATGCCGATCGGCATCAGGGAATCCAACAGCATAATCTGCACGGCGTTAACACCGGTCCCCTGAAACCGCATTGCCTGTAGAAGATGGAGCAGGACTATTAAAACCGCCGTTCCGACGGTAAGCTGCAACCCCCGCTCTCTTCCATACCGGCTGTACACAATCTGTATAGGTGCCGCAAAGATGAACGCGAACAACCCGGAGTAAAACAACAGAAGGCTTGCGCCGGCGTAACCAATAAACGGAGTGAGACTCCGAAGATCCACTCCTCTGGATTTCATATATACTTCATATGATGAAGTTCAGCCCGTCCGCAACAGACCAAGAAACCTGGCACGCTTGATTTCTCGAACGAGTTTCCTCTGGTTTTTGGCTGAGGTGCCGGTAATACGTCGGGGAAGTATCTTACCGCTTTCGGTGAGAAAACGACGCAAAATCTCCGGCTGTTTGTAATCAATGGTCAAGTTCTGCGTCTTGATCTTGTCGACTTTCTTCCGAAAGTGACTGCGGCCACGGGGCCGAAATCCCCTTCCGTCATCACGACTGTCCCGGTCGTCGCCCCTGTCGTAACTTCTGCTTCTCATATCGTCGGACATGTATATCCTCCAAGATTTTTCATACTACGGTTCTTTCTACGGTTCTTTTGAAATGCGCTGATATGCGCGATCAGAACGGAATCCCGTCGGGGAAATCATCCTGACCAAACCCGCCGTCGTCGGCAGAAGAACCTTTGCTGCCGCGGTTTTGGGCCTCTGAATCGGCCTGGGCCGACCGGTCGCTCCCGCCCCGGGATCCTCCGGAGCCGCTTGATCCGCCGGAACCACCGTCACGCCCGCCAAGGAGCATCACGTTGTTGGCCACAATCCCTACTTTGCTTCTGTTCTGACCTTCCGGCGTCTGCCATCGGTCCTGCCGAAGCTGGCCATCTACACCGACCTGTTTACCCTGCGTCAGATAGCGCTGTATCGCCTCACCTTGACGACCAAAAAGGGTGATGTCAAAAAAATTAGGCTCATCCACCCACTCATCACCCTGCTTCCGCCGGTTGTTGATCGCAATCGAGAACTCACAGATCGCAAGTCCGCTGTTTGTGTATTTCAGCTGAGCGTCTCGTACGAGCCGACCTACCAGGACGACATGATTGATATCTGCCAAATCAGACTTCTCCTTTTCGCGGCGAAGATAACGGACTGCGGTCAGTCGTCCCGGCGCACCATAAGAAAACGAAGCAACTCGTCCTTGTGACGCAGGGCGTACTCCGTTTCATGGGCCTTTTCAGGGTCCATTTTACACACGTAGTAATAGTAGTGAGCTTGTTGCTGTTTCTTGATGGGAAATGCAATAGTCCTGACACCCATGTCTTCCTCTTTGTCGATCTGGGCGCCAAGTTTGTTCAGTTCGGTCCGTACGGTTTCGACCCCGGCATTAAAAATTTCCTGGTCGGCGCGAAACACGCACATAGCTTCATAAGTTCGCAATCGGTTCCTCCTTATGGACTTGCGACTACCATTATTGATACCCTCAACGGTAGCAAGAAGGTCGGGAGAAATTAACACGTCTTCCCTGCCGTGTCAACAGAGTCAATAGAAAGGACGTCGAGCTATGAGTTCGAAAGTGCATTACGAAGACAATCTGTTTTTTCTCCATTCGATCCTCCGAACGATCGAATCGGGACTGCGTCTTGACATCGATTCTGAGTACTTTAAGGACAAAGTGCTGGAGGATATCTTTTTTATCGACAGTTCCCTTATGCGCACGTTTTCCACCTTGAAGGATAACGCCTATCTTATCAACCGTTCCGCTTATTTACGGTCCCTCCGGCGTACCGTTCGGGCCTTTGTCGACTTTTTGATACCGGTAACGTCCGGGAGACTTGGAGCACCCGACATCGTGGACGCCTACCAGGACCGCCTGAGGAGCACTTTGTCGGCCCATCAGAAAGTGATTCACGAAATTGACACCATTCTCGACCATCTGGAACCGGATGACGAGGCGACCGATGTGATGTCCCTGGAGGAATACGACTTTCTACTTTCTCCCACCGATAGTTCCGATGACGAGAGCGAGAAATAGCCGGTTCCTACTGGATTGAGCCGGTGTTTTTGACTACCTTTTACTGTCATGCTTCGAAAAACAAAAATAGTCGCCACTATGGGGCCTGCCGTCGACACTCCCGCTTTGATGAAGGAACTCCTCAAGGAAGGCGTCAATGTCGCCCGTTTCAACTTCAGTCACGGCAGCCATGAAGAGCAACGGGTCCGGATAGAGATGTTACGGGAAGCGTCACAGGAGATCGGGATTCCCGTCGCATTCCTGTTGGACACAAAAGGTCCGGAAATTCGAACCGGTCTCATCATGGGTGGCGGCACCCTCACCTTGAACAGAGGTGACGCCATAACCCTCACCACCGATGAAGTCGAGGGAACGTCGAGTTTACTTAGCGTGAGCTATAAAGAGCTGCCCCGGGCGGTCCAGGTCGGAGGCCATATCTTTGTCGCCGACGGCCTGATCGATCTGGAAGTCCAGTCGGTAGAAGACGATCACATTCTCTGTATCGTCCGTAACGGCGGCACCTTTGGCAGTAAAAAAAACGTAAACGTTCCCGGAGTCAGAACGGCCCTGCCCGCCGTTACCGAAAAAGACATAGCCGATATTCTCTTTGCGGTAAAGATGAACATGGACTTTGTAGCGGCATCTTTCATCCGGAAGGCCCAGGACGTTCTGCAGGTCCAACAGATCATCGACCGGGAAAAATCACCAATACGGATCATCTCGAAAATTGAAGATCAGGAAGGTTTGGAGAATATCGCGGAAATCACCCGCCACTCAGCGGGGATTATGGTTGCCCGAGGTGATCTCGGTGTCCAGCTGGAGACAGCCCAGATTCCACTCGCCCAGAAGCGGATCATCAAGGAGTGCAACCTGCAGAACAAGCCGGTCATTACGGCAACCCAAATGCTCGACTCCATGATCGTTAACCCCAAACCGACCCGGGCGGAATCGACGGACGTGGCAAATGCCATTTTTGACGGTACCGACGCGGTTATGCTTTCCGGCGAGACGGCCGGCGGGAAATACCCGGTCGAGTCGGTGCGGACGCTGCACAAGATCGCCATAGAAGTGGAGAAATCTCAGGAGTACATCGAGCGCAGTAAACAGTACTACTTCTTCCATAAGACTCAGACGGATATCGCCGATGCTATCACAAAAGCAGCGTACGTAGTGGCCACTGATGTGGAAGCATCGGTTATTGTGGCGCCTACCCTGCGCGGCAACAGTCCCCGGCTGCTTTCCAAGTACCGCCCGCTCCAGCCGATTATAGCGGTGACCACCTCTGATGTTGTCTATCGGCAACTCCTGATCCACTGGGGTATCTACCCCATTTTGGCAAAACACGTGACCGACTCAGATACGATGATCCAGAATGCCCTGCAGTTGTCCATGAAGTACGGGTACGTCCGGCGGAATGACAAGGTGGTCACCGCGGCCGGTATTCCGTTGAACAGTCCTATCATGATGAACACCATCAAAGTCCACTACATCGGGAATATCCTGAATCGGGGACAGCGGGGATTCGGTACGATTTGCAGCGGGAATATCGTCAAGGCCCGCAGTTATGACCATGCAAAACAACGGTTGAAGCTTCGGGGTGATGAGATTCTTCTCGTTCCGACACTCACAACGGAATACGAACCACTCCTGCCTCATGTCCGCGGTATCATCGCCGAAGACGCACCGGGAATCTCCATAGAGAGGATACGGGAAATCAATCCTTCACTGGTTTTCGTCTCGGACGTACGGGACGCCTATCGGCAGCTTGAACACAACCAGAGTGTAAGCCTGGACGGCGACGAGAAGATCGTGTACGAGGGGTATCTCCACACTTGAGCAGGCGTCAGGCGGGGGCCTAGTCGCACGCCTCAAGGACGGTCCGAAACCGGTGATAACGCTCCCGGTAGACGTCGTACTGTTCCCGGTACAGAGCGGTCCGGTCCGTATCCGGCTGGTACTCGTGCAGGATGTGTACCGCCCGGTCCGACGCCTCCACCAGACTCGACGCCTCGCCAAGGGCAACGAGACCGGCACAGAGGTTTCCCGTCAGCTCCGCATCGGCTACTTCGGGCACGACAATGGGTATTCCCACGATGTCCGCTTTCATCTGTGTCCACAAACCGTTTTTTGCCTGTCCACCGCATGCGTTCAGCTGCGTCACCGACGCCCCGGCCTCTCCGAGAATTTCAACTGATTCCCGCACGGCAAAGCCAATAGAGAGGACTACCGCCCGTCCCAGAACAGCGCTGTTGTGTTCGGCTCCGAGGCCGATAAACATACCTTTGTTAAACTCCCAGGTGGCTCCCTTGTGAAACGAGGGGAAAAACCAGGGGATATCGGCGTCGTCCGGTACGTTCATGATGTCCACCATCATGGTGCGGTAGTCTTTACCGACTTGTCCGCTTATTTCCCGAAACCACTCAAACAGAAGCCCCGTGGAGGAGAGTATTCCGGCAGCGTTGTACAAGCCGGGGATCGCGTGGGGAAGAGACCTGATTCCGGGGTGGTCAACCGGAGTAGCCGTACAGTGGTTAATGCCTTCCGACGTCCCCGCCCGATCACAC
>JBAYPC010000237.1:0-5044 GCA_041677905.1 Alkalispirochaeta sp.
CCTTGATTTCGTTGGATATTTTCTGCCGCTGCTTGGTCAGCTTCTCTCGCTTCGCCTTCATGGCGGCGTACTGTTTGAGTTTTTCCGGGCTGATCTTACGTTTATTCGCCCGCATATTCTCGATGGTCGCCATGTTCAGCGTCAGATCTTCCATCTGTTTTTCAAGTTCCTGGTCCGCTTCCTCAAGGTTTAACAACCGTTCCCGGCTCTTGGGATCATATCCAACCTCGACAAGAGTCTCTGTTCCTGCGGGGGCACCGAGGTTCTTGGTATCGATCTCTTCTGCGGCCCGGACGTGGCCCCCGGCGATACTCGCCCGTTTTCCACGGCAGATAATACGTTTATCGGCAAATACGCTGCTGTTCAGGATACCGTCGGAAACGACCACCATGTCCCCTGAATGCACTTTGGCATTCTCGATAAATTTGGACCAGATGTTGCCTCCCGCTGTGACGACGGCACCACCTTTGCCGGCAATACCCTGATGAACGATTATGTCCCCTTCGGCTTCAAGCATACCCTTTCCAACACTGCCCATTACCTCGATATCACCGGCGGCGTTCACGCTGAATCCATCGTCGACATTACCCTTGATAATTATCGTGCCAAGAAAGCGTATGTTACCTTCTTTCATGTTCACGTCGCCTTCAACGACGTATATCTTTTCAACGGTGACTTTCCCGTTCAACAGCTTCACCAGACCGTTTATCTCGGCAAGAATACTTCGTCCATCATCAGAGAGCCTGGTGTTGGGGCCAAGAGGTGGAACGATATCCCTTCCATCCTTGGCCGGTATGAGGCGCCCGGTCACCGTCTGCCCTGGTGTTCCTTCTTCCGGAGGAACCTTCCGCGCCAGAACCTGACCTTCTACGACGTTCTCTATGCGATTCAGTTCACGAAAATCGACCCGCCCTTCTTTGGTCTCTTCGAAATGGATCGGTTTGTTGTCCGTCTTGAAATTGTAGACGATGTGGGCGTCTTTACCGTTTACAGGTCTGGTACCTTCGGAAACAACTATCGGTTCACGGTACCGTGGATGGTCTTCCAGCTCTGTGAGCACCTCGTCGTCAATACCGTGAATGACGCCGGCAGTGTCCAACGCAGCTCGGATCGACTCCGCAGACGGGTCACAACCACCTTCACCGGGTTGACTGAGAGTGACCAGGGCTTTCATTTCACCCTCTGTAATATCGCATGAAATAAAGGCGTCGTTGGCGGGGTTATACGAAAAATCTCCGACCTTGATCCATACACCGTCAGCTCGCTTCACCGCTTTTGAGACCATAGCCGTGTCGACTCTGACACTTGTACGCCGGGAAATGACCTGGATCGCCTCACGCTCGGTCACAGGTTGGCCCGCGCCGGTCGGTTGGCTCACTTTCAGCATCACGCCGTGGGGCGTCAGCCTGACAAGGGCCTCTCCGTCCAGGTGTTCCGGTTCAGTCGTTTCAAAACCGAAGTCCATCTCCAACGCGTCTTCACCAGTGACCAGGGTCGGCTGTAGTTGTGCCGGGTATGCTATTACGAGGTAGGGTCGTTTACCCATACCGAAAAACCCGGTAGATCCCTTTTCCAGAATCTCATATTCGATCTTTTTTATTCCGATACCGAGTTCTACAGATGCTTCACGCAGAGCGTCTTCAAGAGTTTCTCCGCTGACATTGACGTACTTCTTTTCGGTGTCAGCCTGAGCCGCTTTACGCATGTAGCCTTGAAGCTGCTCCATAGTGACCATAATTACATGATACCCCGCTTAACACTGGTAAGGCGCCCTCGAAGACGGACAATAGCTTTGGTGTGCAACTGAGAGATCCGTGATTCGGTAACACCGAGGACCGCACCGATTTCTTTGAGGGTCAAGTTCTCGTAGTAGTACAGGACCAGTACTTTCTTCTCCCTATCCGGGAGATTCCCGATGGCCTCAACGATGACACGTTTCATCTCCTGTTTTTCGACAATTGCATCGGGGTTGCGGCTATAGGGGCTCTCTATACTGTCACCGATAGACATCCGGTCGTTTTCTTCCCCGGAGTACCAGACGTCGTTCAGAGAAAGGACGGTTGTTCCACTGATTTTGAGAATGAGTTTTTCGAAGTCCTCGGCGGGCAAACCCAATTCACGGGCTATTTCCTGATCAGTGGCAGATCGACCGAGTTGTGCCTCCAGCTGCCGGACGGTGTCTTCCAGTTCCCGTGCTTTCTGTCGAATGGACCGGGGAACCCAGTCCAACTGTCGAAGCTGATCGAAGATCGAACCCCGGATACGGGTAACCGCATAGGTTTTGAACTTGACGTGCTTGCCAGGGTCAAACTTCTCGATCGCATCGAAAAGCCCGATAACACCATAACTGACCAGATCATCAAATTCTACGCTCTGGGGCATACCGACGGCGAGTTTACCCGCTACGTACTTCACGAGCGGGAGGTACTGCTTGACGAAACGATTTCTGACAGCCTCTTCTTTCGTTTTGCGGTATAGTCGCCAGAGTTCTTCTTCTGTTTTTTCGGTCAGTACACTTTCGCTCATTCCCCTCCCCAGTCTTTGTATGAGAGCGTACTACTCTTTTTCACCTCGGCTCAACATCGTTCGCAGGGCTTTTGCAATTGTCGCCGGATCGTTACCTGCATTCCCTCCACTTCCCGATGAACGGCCTGTACTGCTATCACTGCCGACCGTGTCAATTGTCTCGTCCGTTCCCGAATCGACAAATGCACCGGAAAAAGCGCCTATATCAGGCATTTCATCGAGAACCGTATCATCGATTTCCACTTCTCCGCCGTATTTTTCCTCCGCAATAGCCTGATTCATGACTTTTTCTGCGTCTTCAGCGTACTGCTCTTCAACTTCCTCGACAAGCTCATCAGCGGTATCGTCACCGTGGTCAATCTCCTCGCTCTCTTCATTATATACATTGTCTTCATCGGTATCTTCATCTTCCACAACGATATCTACCGCGCGATGCTCTCTGACCGGTGCCGACGGCTCCGTTGATTCCGAAGGCTCCGTTGATTCCGAAGAATCCGTTGTAACTGTACCGCCGGACCCGTCCAGAAGACCCGGAAGGAATTTTTCAGCAACGACAACAACGCCGACCGTTCCACCGCCGATCAACACGGCGCTGAGAAGACCGCGAACTACAACGACGCCAAAGGAAACCCCCGCCAGAAGACCGACTATCATCGACAAAACCAGTCCCGCAACGGCGAAGGGTACCGCTACACGCACAAAACGTTCCATAGGTTCATATTACAGAATAAGGTATTTCGAAAATAGGCGTCAAGTTAAAGCAGTTTTACCGCAGTGTACCAATTACTGCAGTTTACCAAAAAGACGCTTCAGAAACTGTCCTACCCCACCTCCTTCACGGTAATCGACCCGTTCAAGTCGTCCTGCAATTTGCTGGATACAGATACTTGCCTTGCTCTTAGGGTCCAGCACGAGAAACGGTTTTTGTTTTAAGACGGCCTGCTGCACCGACGAATCGTCATAGATATATCCGAGATAGTCAATTTTCAGGTTCAGAAACTGGCCGGCGATGTTAATGACCCGTTCGGCAACCTTTTTCCCCTCAGTGACCGACTTCACTCTATTCACAACCAGCTTGAGCCCGAGGTTAAGATTGTCAATTTCCGTTGCGATGATCTTTATGATTCCGTACGCATCGGTTATCGCCGTTGGTTCTGGTGTGGTAATTATTATGGCTTCGTCGGCGGCCGCAACAAACGCAATGACGTTGTTACTGACACCGGCTCCCGCATCGATAATAATGATATCAGCATGGGAAAGATGCTGCAGTTCTTCAATAAAGTTGGACCGTTCATCTTCCGACAGATTGGCAATTTTCGCAAATCCCGAGGCTCCCGCCACGATCTGGATACCGAAATCCGTATCCATGATTATATCGCTCATCTGCTTCTGTTTTCTGATGACGTGATAGAGGTTGTACTTTGGAATTACGCCCAGAATGACGTTGACGTTGGCAAGACCCAGGTCGGCATCCATGAGAATGACCTTCTTTCCCAGGGATGCATAGGCCAATGCAAGATTTGTCGCCACGTTTGTCTTACCGACACCGCCTTTTCCGCTGGCTATCGTAATAATACGCGTCCGGGATCCGCCTTCTTCGTTTGGGCCTCGTCGCCGCATTATCTCGCGTAACATCTCTGCCTGGTCGGTCATCGTCTACTCCTTATGCTCAGTTTCAGGCCCATGCCTATCCACAGGAATATCTCGGAGGCGGCGAAGGAATGTGTGAACCTTTGCCCGCTCTATATCCTGCGGCACGCTTTGACCATCGGTCACAAAGCTCACGGACTTCTGTTTTTCCTGTAGGGCACTGATCACACCACCTACCGTCGACGTCTCGTCCAGCTTGGTTATGACTACTGCCTGGTAATTGAACGGTTCAAAATGGCGCAAAATATCAAGAATATCGCTTCTCTTTGTCGTCGCACTGACCGCAAGATGGACCTCTCCACCGGCTGAACGAACCAGTCGATTTACATCGGCCAGTTTGGCAAAATCATTGGGACTTTTCCCTATCGTATCAACAAAGATAAAATCTGCCTCTCTGTTGAGATCCAGCTGTTTTTCCATTTCATCTACCGTCTCAACGGCGTGGACTGGGATGTTCATAATCTCACCGTACTTTTCGATCTGCTGCAGAGCGCCGATCCGGTAACTGTCAATCGTAAGAATACGCACGTCATACGCCGGTTCCGCGACGGCTCCGTACATGGCGGCCAGTTTTGCTATTGTCGTCGTCTTGCCGACTCCTGTTGGGCCGACGAGGACAAAAATATGGGGACTCCGACGTCGTTCCTGCCAGGGGTAGACTTCAACGGCGTCCGAAATTCTTCGGACAACGTGCCTCGCTACGTGATCATAGTCGGAAAGCTCGTCATAGCTGCAATCCCGGCGCAGAACGCCTACCGTCTCCTCTATAAAGCGACGGGAGAAATCGTTCTCCTCAAGTGCTTCACGAATACGACCAACTGCCTCCGGCTCCTGCCCGGCACCCCCCGCGACAACGGCGGTACCGGAA
>JBAYPC010000238.1:0-5042 GCA_041677905.1 Alkalispirochaeta sp.
AAATTTCAACAAAGGCGCGTATATTGTAGTTGAGGGTAAACCCAATGCGGACAACTTCTATATCATTCGGGCCGGCAAAGTCAGGATCAGTAAAGACGTAGAAGTTGTTCAGGAAGAAGGCGGCAACGTCCTTGGCCCCGGTGACTTTTTTGGTGTTGTCTCCACCATGTCCCAACACAGCCATATCGAAACGGCTCAAGCTCTGACAGACTGTTCTCTCATTTCGGTAAGCCGGGAGAATTTCGGTGATCTGATTGTGAAGAACACGCCGGTGGCCATGAAGATTATCGAGGGGTTCTCCCGCCGGATGAGATACCTGGACGCTGCACTTGCGCGGCTTACGCTCAAGCAGAGTCAGGAACCGGACCTGGAGCACCTCTACTACGTGGGTGAGTTTTACGCTAAGCAGAGTCAGTACAACCAGGCGCATTACGCCTATCACCAGTACCTTCGGCTGTGCCCGAACGGTCCAAACCTGGAGAAGGCTCGGGAACGGCTGGAGAAAATCGCCCCGTATTCTAACGCCGTCTATCTCGACGGCAGTGAAACAGAGTTCACCAGAAAATACCCCAAGAACACCATGATCTTTTCCGAGGTCATGCCGGGGGCGGAACTCTACATTATCCAGAAGGGTTCGGTAAAAATCACCAAGGTGGTTAACGATACGGAAGTCCTTCTGGCGGTGCTTAAGCAAGGGGATATTTTTGGTGAGATGTCTCTGATCGAGGACAAACCGCGTTCCGCGTCGGCCATCGCCTATGAAGACACGCAGCTTTTGGCGGTGAACAAAGAGAACTTTTCCCGTATGGTTTCGTCCCAACCGCAGATCATCACCCGATTGACCCAGCTGCTCGCTGAGCGGATCTGGTTTATCTACAAACAGCTGGCAAACACACTCCTGAGCGACAGCCTGGGGCGCCTGTACGACGCGCTGTTAATTCAACTCGAACGGAACCGTGTGCCGATTCGCAGTGGTGAAGCGTACACCTTTGATTTTGGGACGAAAGAGCTGATAAACATGGTCGGCATGCCCATGGCCGAAGGTAAACAGGCGCTCCGGGAGCTGCTGAAAAACAGTCGAATCAAAGCGCTGGATAACAAGATCCATGTTACCGATATAGAAGAGATAGACAAACAGGCAAAATACTATCGGAAAATGCAGAAAATCGAACGGTCGCGTAAACTAAGCAGGTAACGGCTCTATCCAGGTTCGACGATGAAAGAAAAATCACTTCTCAATGACACGTTATTGCTGGCGACCGCCGCGATATGGGGTTTTGCGTTTGTCGCGCAACGGGTCGGTATGGATCATATCGGTCCGTTTACCTACAACGGCCTCCGATTTCTCCTTGGCGGAAGTATTCTTATTCCCATAGCGTTGAAGTTTTCGCCGATCACAAACGCTCGGTTAATCCCTACCGTAAAAGGGAGTATGGTGGCGGGACTTGCCCTTTTTGTGGCAGCCAGCTTGCAGCAGATTGGGTTGGTCTACACAACCGCGGGAAATGCGGGGTTTATAACAGGACTGTATGTTGTTCTCGTGCCGGTGATCGGTTTGGGTCGGCGGCAGGCGATCGGAATTGGTCGGTGGATTGCTGTGGTCATAGCTGTGGGAGGGTTGTACCTTCTCAGCGTCACCCGGGACTTTACCATAAACCCGGGAGACCTCCTTGTCGTGGGCAGCGCTCTCTTCTTTGCGATCCACGTACAGCTAATCGACCATCTTGCGCCGCGCCATTCGGCGCTCTGGCTGTCCCTTCTTCAGTACCTTGTGGTAGGTTTTTTCAGTCTGGTTGTCGGCCTTATCAGGGAGCCCTGGGTCCTGTCGGCTCTGCGGGCAGCACTCCCGGCAATTCTGTACGGCGGCATCGGCTCTATTTCCATAGCCTACACCCTTCAGGTTATTGCCCAGCGCAAAGCCGAACCGAGCCATGCGGCGATCATACTCAGCCTGGAAGGAAGCTTTGCCGCTCTGGGCGGGTGGATACTCCTGGGTGAAGTGCTCTCCCTTCGGGCGCTTCTCGGTTGTGCCCTCCTTTTAATCGGTATGCTCCTCTCCCAACTTGCCGGTCTCCGTCGACGGACAGTGATCGTGGCAGTCGAGTAGGGGAGTTATGGACAGTAATACCCGTCGAATCGCGCAAAGACGATTCCGTCTTTTCTGGGTGCTCAACGCCGTGCCGGTGGCGTTCCTCCTGGATGATATTCTGGTCCTCTACGGTATCCGAAACGGACTTCCTGAACCGGCTCTGGCTGCCGTCGTCTCCTTTGTACCGCTGGCAATGCCGTTTATGCTCCTCGGGCGTCTCTTCACGGCTCGATGGGGCCTTTCCGGCGGTTGGGCTCGAGCGTATTCCATCAGGTACGCCGCTGTGCTTGTTCTGGTCGCCGTTCCGTGGATTACCCTGCAACCGGCCCGGACCGCCCTGTTCCTGGCCGGCGCTTTCGTCTTTGCCACGTTCCGGGCCGTGGGGGTGATAAACATGCACCCCCTCAACGGTGAGATTACCACTGATCATGACCGTGGGCGCTACCTGCATACGAATTTCGCACTGTTTAACGGCGTCTACGTACTGGCGGTGATCGCTACAATAGTCGCTACCCGGTTCTTTGAATCCACCTGGATATACCAGGGGATGATCGTCTTCGGAGTGCTTGTCGGTTTTACCTCCCTGGCGGTACTGCGCGGTGTCCCGGAATCCGGGGAAGGACGGCAGGCGGCGCGAGAACCGTTTTTCCGACTGTTGCAAGAAGTCCGACGGGAAATCCGGCTGGGAGTGCTCATTCCCGCCTGGGCGGGTGGACAGATGGCGTTTGGCCTGGTGATTCCATTTGCGGTCATGTTCCTGAAAAACGGGTACGGTATAGACGACTACGCCGCTCTTTTTTTTACGCTTCTTACTCTCCTTGGAAGCGTCGTCAGCGGAATTGTCAATCGCCGTATAGCCGGGCGGTTGGTGCAGCCGGACACCCTTATCGTCCTCTACGCGGCGACCCTTGTTGGGCTGGCGGCATTCTGGGCGTTTGCACCGCCGTTTATCGTGTACCCCCTTGTGGCGGCGGCATTTTTTCTCGGCGGCATTTCACGGGCGGGCATTATCGTCGGTCTGCAGCACCATCTCATATCCCAAAACCGACCGGAACATAGAATGCGCGTTTCACTCCTGGTCGAGTTGACCGGTTCTGCCGTTTCCGGGCTTTCCGGTACGGTAATCGGAGGCCTGCTGCTGCAGTACTTCAGTAGCCGAACGACTGGATTCAGTGTCTACCACGGCTACTTTCGCGTTATTTTTGTCGTCCTCTTAGGTGCGCTGTTTTTTGTGCAGCGAATCAGAAAAGACCGCGAAACACCGCCTCAGGTCCCCCTTCCTGCCGGTTCCAGGTAAGATATCAAGCCAAGATACCCTGCGGATTTACCCTTGCGAGTTGGCAGTACTCCCTATACACTGCGCCCATGCCCGAGATTCTAAATGAACTTCCCGACGGTTTTACCCCCCAAAATATGCTCGATCTCAGGTCCGACAAACGGACGCGGATGATCGTTGCTGTTCTGCAGGTAGCCGCAATCATCTTTTTTGTACCGCTGTTTGCCGGCTTTCCTCTGACTTTCCGGCAAGAGACGGGGTTTGATCCGGCGCTTCTTTGGGATCTTGGTCTTTCTTCGGTCTCCGGCCTTGTATCGGTTCTCGTGCTGGCGGTCCTTGCCTTTGGACTGGCACTGGTTCACGAAAGTCTGCATCACGCTGTACTCAGACTGTACGGAGTCGAGGATATCACGGCGAGTCTCAATCGGCTTGCTCCCAAGGTGTTCGCCGCTGAAGCATACCTTCCCCGTTTGGTGGCAATCATCGTTACGGCGACACCGTTTCTTGTGGTCTCCGTTGTTGGTGTTGCTGCGTTGCTGCTCGTTCCGGACCGGTTTGTTGCCTGGGCCTTTCTTCCTACGGTTATTCACGCCGTCATCTCCGCGTCGGACTTTGTCGTTTTGGCGTGGTTATTGGGGGTGAAACGAAACTATCTGGTCACGCTTTTGCCGGGTGGCTGGCTTGCCTACGGTCCCGGTGAACCCGGCGATCCCGATGAAACAGAGCATCTGGTTTAACATGGAAACGCACATAAGAAAATCTACATAAAAACTATAAGGAGACAGTGAATGAACACCATCGTCAGTAAATTCGGCGGAAGTTCCGTCGCAAACGCGGATCAGATCCGCAAAGTCGCAGCCATTATAAAAAAAGATACTCGTCGCCGTGTTGTGGTCGTTTCCGCGCCGGGGAAACGTTCCAAAAACGATGAGAAGATCACCGATATCCTGATCTCCTGTCATGCCATGGCTTCAAAAGGCGAGGATTTTATACCGCGCTTTGTGCTGATCCGGGAGCGGTTCAATGAAATTGCGGCCGCCTTGGGGTTGGGTGAAGACTTTGATCCCGTACTCGATGAGGTGGAAAAGGACATCGCCGGGGGTGCAGATCAAAGTGCCGTTGTCTCTCGGGGTGAGTATCTGGGAGCTCGTCTGATTGCGAAGTTCCTGGCGTGGGAATTTGTAGACGCCGCGGAGCTGATTCGTTTTCGCGATACCACGACCGTAGACGACGGCGAAACAAACAGACTTGTCCGGACACGGCTAACCGATTCAGGCTCATATGTCATACCCGGTTTTTACGGTGCCCACGCAAACGGGCGAGTTCAGCTCTTTACCCGGGGCGGTTCGGATATCTCTGCGTCTCTGGTTGCCCGGGCGATAGATGCCGAACTCTACGAGAACTGGACCGATGTATCCGGTCTGCTCTCTGCTGATCCCAGGGTAGTGGATGGCCCGTCACCAATAGAGCAGGTGAGTTATCAGGAACTGCGGGAACTCGCCTATCTTGGAGCGGGTGTATTTCACGATGAAGCGGTAACACCCGTTGCCGACGCCGGGATTCCTATCAATATTCGAAACACCAATGAACCGGAGCACCCCGGCACTATGATCCTCCCGAAAGAAAAAGTAGCGGCCCGCCCCCGGGGGACTCGCACCGGCGTTGCCGGAAAGGTCG
>JBAYPC010000239.1:0-5034 GCA_041677905.1 Alkalispirochaeta sp.
GAAAAGCGTTCATCGTAAGTTCAACTCGGGGGCCAACCCGGTCCACAAACTCTTGAAACACCGCCCACTGGGCCAGCAGGTATTCACCACGCTCAAAGGGATCGGCGAGTCCGTCGACTCGCTGTTGCCGATCATTCCAGAAATTGGCGTATTTCAACGACGTCACAACACCTTCGTGTTCAAAGTCAATTGATAACGCCCGTTCCAGCTCCTGATTTGCTTCCGGTAAGCGGTGCGAAACGATAAGCTCAGCAGCACGTTGTATCAGGTCGTGCACGTTGTCTGAGTCCTTGTCCAACTGCTCGCATCCTTTTACACTGCGTTTCTTTGCATTATAACATTTTGTCGAGAAAGGTCAACGAACCGCCTTTTCGTCGGCTGCGAACTGAGGTATGATTCTGCCATGAATATCCCACTTGTTGCTCCCTCCGTACTTTCCGGTGATTTTACGGATATGGGAACGAGTCTCGACACAATTTCACGTGCCGGAGCAGATTGGGTCCATCTGGATATCATGGACGGACACTTTGTCCCACCTATTACATTCGGGCCGCACATGGTGTCGGCGGTACGAAAACGGACTCAACTTATCCTCGATACTCATCTGATGGTCGATAACCCGACAGCTCTGGTCGACGATTTCATAACGGCGGGAACGGACTACCTGACCTTTCACATCGAGGCGGTGGTACACGCCCACCGCCTTATCCAGTACATTCGGGACCAGAACGTTCGTCCCGGCATTGCTATCGTTCCTTCCACACCGGTGTCGGCGGTTAAGGAGGTTCTGCCGATGGTCGACCTGCTCCTTATCATGACGGTAAACCCCGGTTACGGTGGGCAGGAACTTATTCCAGCCTGTCTTCGGAAAGTAGAAGAGGCGGTAGCGCTCAGACGGGATCTTGGAGCCGATTTTCTGATTGAAGCGGACGGCGGTATCCAGGAGGCAACTGCACCGGACGCCCGTCGGGCCGGAGTAGACGTCATGATTTCCGGTTCGGCCTTTTTCTCCGCACAAGATCCGGCGGCTTTTGTCACTACACTAAAAGGCGTTTCCGGTCACATAGCGTAGGCATTCCA
The DNA here is from genome assembly GCA_041677905.1 of Alkalispirochaeta sp. Classification (GTDB taxonomy): domain Bacteria; phylum Spirochaetota; class Spirochaetia; order DSM-27196; family Alkalispirochaetaceae; genus Alkalispirochaeta. The sequence goes on from JBAYPC010000239.1 coordinate 1,081, forward strand.
GGCTGCTTGTGTTCGGTCTAAATCTGCAGTCTGGTCGGCCGACAATGGTAAAGGGGGGAGCACCGATGAACAAATCTACCGGGTTTCGAGTTGTCTGTATTGCCGTATTCCTGGCGTTAACTTTCACGGGTGCCGTATCCGCACAGTCAGACTCCAAAGCGGGCGAACCGGTCGGCGAAAAATTTTTAGCTGACGGGATAACGGCATTTACAAACAGTGATTTCGATTCGGCCATGGCGGCGTTTCGAAAAGTCCTGCTTGAAGACGGGAAGACGAACAGCCGGGCTGAAGGCGCTGCGTACTTCTGGCTGGCAAAGTCGGCCATGGCTATTGGACGTCTTGGTGAGGCGGAGCGGAACCTGGAGTACTACCTCCGTACCTTCCCCGATCATGAGTACTCCGTTGAAGCGCGGTACCAGCGAGGCCGTGTTCTCTATCTTCAGGAAGACTACGAGGCGGCAATCGAGGTATTTGCCGAATTCGTCCAGAATCACGGCGGTTCTCCATTTGTTGCCAACGCAACGTATTGGTCCGCAGAATCAATGTTCCAGCTAGGGCGTCTCCAGGAAGCTAAGCAGATGTTTGAAATCGTCCTCAGAGACCATCCCACCAGTTTTCGTGTTGAGGCCGCGCGTTACCGGATTACCCTGATCGATCTAAATACCCGGGAGCAGGAACTGCTTGAGCTTTTGAAGTGGAGTCACCAGGAGTATCTCCTGGCACAAGATGAGTTTGACCGTCGGGAAAGGGTCTACCAGGAGGCTATAGCCTCCTATCAGCACCGCCTCCTGAGCGCAGCCGGTGAAGATTTTCGGGAGGAAATCGTCCAGTTGACTTCGCAGGTTCACACTCTTCAGGAACTTCTTCGAAACAGGGAAACCCAGATCGATCGTCTGGAGGAACAGTTGACGAGTTTGCGCAATAGCCTCGACAGTTTTGACAACCCTGGCTCTCCGCGTGGAGGAACCAGATAACACGTCTGAAGGTACCGATTTCGGGGAGGGGACTCGGTGACGCGTAGTAAATCAAAGGCGCTTCGCAAGGCGGGCCGTCTTTACAGACAACGCCAGTATGCTCACGTCATCAACCTGCTTGAACCGCAGGTGTTTATGTACCGCGAAAGTTGGACCTACTACCACATCCTTGGAATGAGCTGTATGTACACCGGGGATTATGCCGGGGCCTACTCATACCTGCGTCGAGCTGCCGATCTTGATGACGAAAAGACCGAAACTATGCTTGCCATCGGAGCCGTCCTGCTTCGCCGACGGCAGGTGGACCTGGCCATTAGGAACTACCTCGATATACTGGACGGTGATCCCCGAAATCGTCGTGCCCGTAAGGCGCTACAGTGGATAAGGACGCTGGAAAACCCGGACGACGTGATTGAATGGTTTGAATCGGGTAAAGTAAAGCGCATACTGCCGCGAAAAGGTGCCTACCTTCCGAGAGTTGCCAACGTCGGCCTGATCCTTATTGCCCTGGCGGCACTGGCGGTTTTTGTCATACCCCCGGGCGTTCAGTTTCTGATGGATCGTTTTGGTGGGACCGACAGGCCCGGCAGTGAAATTCTCATTCTCGACAGGGGAACAGACCTCGTCGTTCCCGTAGGTCAATCGTCGGGCGCCCCGGATGATCCCGTATTTGTCTTTACCGAGGGAGAAGTTGAAAATCTCTTTCGGGATATCGGCCGCCTGTTTAACGACTCACGAGACAACATGGTCCGACGTGAGTTGAACCGTATCCAACTCTCAAATGCCGGCATCCGTATTAAGCAGCAGGCGGAGCTCCTGCGGGCCTATCTGGTGGAACCTGACTTTACCAGTCTGTCCGACAGTTTTTCCTATCGGGACGTGGAAGCCCAACCGGCTCTCTACAACGGTGTGTATGTCAAATGGCGCGGACGAATTGCCAATTTAGTCATAGGTGAAGACGCAATCACCTTCGATCTGCTTGTCGGTTATGAAAGCGGTAGAGTTGTGGATGGTATTGTCCCTGTTCGTGTGCCCTATGCAGTTTTGTTGAACGACGGAGAGAGTATAGAGGTGATCGGTCGGGTGATACCGCGGGATACACACGCTCCTCAACCCGGGCCGGCGGGACCCATTACGGTCATTGGAACGTCGATTCGTACACTGGCACCCGGGGAGATACAACGACGATGAGAACGGTGCTGCAGCGCGTGTCTTCCGCTTCCGTGACGGTAGACAACAAAACCGTCGGTGAAATCGGCGAGGGCTACGTTGCATTACTGGGTATTCACCGGGAGGACACCCATGATGATCTGGAGTACATCGCGCGAAAGCTGCTTGGCCTTCGGGTGTTTCCCGATGACCAAGGACGCATGAACCTCTCCGTTACAGATATTAATGGATCTGTGCTGCTGATTTCGCAGTTTACCCTGTACGCCGACACCCGCAAGGGCCGTCGTCCCGGGTTCGACGCCGCAGCACCGCCGGATGCGGCAATACCTCTTTATGAAGAGATGATCCTTCGGCTCTCACAGGAAGTTCCTGTTCAGACCGGGGAATTTGGTAAGAGAATGACCGTCGAACTGGTCAATCAGGGGCCGGTAACTGTCGTTCTTGACAGCGCAGACCGGCGTCATTAACCCGCGAAAATTACAGAAAGAGCTTCAGATTGGAAAGGTAGTGTTCCGGATCAAAGTCATCGAAAAAGGGTGACAGCGACTGCTCTTCGTGCATGCGCATGATGATCTCCGCACTGAGCCGTGCCGATGAGACAACCTGCAAAAAGGGCATTCGCTCCCGCATCTCGTCCGACAATTCAAGAGAATCGGTGACAATCAACATGTTCAGCATCCCTTCATCGTAGAGTTCCTGCAGACGTTCGGTGGCGGGATCGGAAAACACGGGGTGAATTACCGCGATGTTGACCAAACCGACTCCCCGTTTTTTCAGTTCTTTCACGAGGGTATACACGCTGCCGGCAGTATCTATCATGTCGTCGACAATCCAGACTTCCTTGTCCGATATTTCGGTGTCAGTCAGAATGTTTATCGACTCGACCGAGTTTGTCTTTTCGTAGTTGCGCTGCTTGTGGGCGATCATGAGACCCGCACCAAAAGCACGGGCATATTTTCGAGCAACGTTTTCGCCGCCGGCGTCTACGGAACAGAAGAGCCAGTTTTTTCGCACAGATTCTCTAAGGACAGCAGGTTTTCTGATGAAGTTGTCGGTGATGTACTCTTTTATCAGTGAGCTGGCCGGTATGTCATCAACGCCGCAAATCCGGGGATCGACAACAGTTTTTGATTTGTCGGAATGGAGTTGATAGGTGATGATATGGTCGACTCCAAGGCTTGCCAGCGTTTTGTAGTGAACCCAGATACCGACACTGTTTCGTCGCGTCGTCCGGTCCGACCGTGAACTGGTACAAAAGGGTTCAAAGAGGGTGATCTTGTTTGGTTGGGACCGCCGAAGGGCGTCAATCGCGTGGTACATCTCTATTTTACTTTCTTCTACAGAAAGACCACAGACGTTCCTGCCGGCAGAGGCCATAAGGAAGACGTCTTTTCCCCGAATTGACGTGTGGACCTCAACCTCGGTTTCACCATCTGCAAATTTAACCGTCTTCAATTGACCCCGGATGTTCTTGCTGTAACCTTTTCCGTAAAAATCGGGAAACGTCTGCATCTGGTACACAACACGATCCGCGTAATCATCCATACTCCGAGTGGAAAACACTACTAATTCGCCGCGCATACCTGATGTATACTACGCTTTGGCCTTGCCGGTCAAAACCACGTTAGATGTCGGTACTTTGTACGGTTTTCATCTTAACTGGAAAAGCGATATACTCCGATCGGTAGTGTAATAGGGTAAATGGGGGAGTTATGGCAACGGATACAACCAAAGACGGCGAGAAAGCAAAGGCAATTGAGGCGGCTCGGCTGCAGATAGAGAAACAGTTCGGCAAGGGCGCGATCATGAA
>JBAYPC010000240.1:0-4970 GCA_041677905.1 Alkalispirochaeta sp.
CGACGGCCGCCTCGACGGCCGATCTGATCCGCTCACCGGACCGCTTCTGAAAGAGTGAGTAGAGGTCCGCCGAAAGAATTTCCTCCTCTGTTTTACCCAGCAGGGTGGCGGCGGCGGGATTTACAAAGATCACCCTGCCGTGCTCGTTCGTTTCAACAATGCTCTCACCCATATTCCCCAGAATGAGTTCGAAGTGACGTTTGGTAGACAGCAACTCCCGGGTAATTTCCCGTTTATAGAGGTTTTCAACCCCATAGACCCCGCCCGGGCGGGTACGGGTAATCTCGGTGCCCAGCTTGGATACAACCGACATGACCACTTCACCCTGCGCCTTGAACGGTCCCTTGGCGATACAGGCGTCAAAACCCCAGGAGAGGTAGTCGATCTCCTGTTCCGACGATATGGCCGAAAGGACGATGAGATAGGTGTTGTCAAACCGTGAGTGGCTGCGGAGTACCTGCCCCAGTTTGTCCCCGCTGATGTTGGGCATAACAAGGTCGATAAACATGACATCCGGATCAAAACTGTCCAGGACGGTTAACGCCTGCAGACCATCCTCGGCAGTGCGAACCTTCATACCGTGTTTTTCCAGGAGTACCTGCATGAATGTGCAGACACCCGGATCGTTGTCTACAACCAAAACCGACCTGATTGCACCGTGCTGTGAGAGTTCCGACACCCGAAGTCCTTCCTTATGGGCTTTACTATACCATACTGTGCGCTGTTAATCTGATTCTCCACTGAAAAAGGTTACGAGAAAGCACCGGCGTTTTCTTCGTCGACCGGTCGACCGACCGAAAAAATATTGACGAATCGTCCAAGTCGGGTTAGCTTAAATCAAGACTATATCGGTAAGAAATGGGGCGGGTATGAAGAATCAAGATCACAAGAGTCGCGGGTTTCTGGAACACCTCTACGAAGGCGAGTTCAACACCACCCGGTTTCCCCTGCCGGGTACGCCGGTTGACCACCAGAAGGTCCAGTCCTTCGTGGACCGGTACCACGCAATTGTCGGCGCCTACGACCCGCTGGACCTCGAGAAAAGCTCGCGGATACCGGACTCCCTGATGTCGGCGCTGAAAGAGCTGGGGATATTCGGGTTGACCATCCCCAAAAAGTACGGCGGCCTGGGTTTTTCCGTAAGCGAGTACCTTCTGGTGGTAGAGGCGATGGCCCGCTCGGACATGGCACTGGTGCTGATTCCCCTGGCTCACCTCTCCATCGGTCTGAAGGGGATCATCCTCTTTGGAACGGACAGACAGAAAGAAGCGTACCTCACTCCGGCGGCCTCTGGTGAGATGATCTTTGCCTACGCCCTGACCGAACCAAAGACCGGATCAGATGCACAGAACATCGAGTCCCACGCCCGACTGTCCGACGACGGAACACACTACATCCTGAACGGACAAAAAACCTACATCACCAACGGGAACTACGCCGGAGGTATGACCGTCTTTGCCCAGCTGGACCCGGAGAACCGGCGGGGGTACATGGGTGCCTTTATCGTGGAGGCCGGTTGGGACGGTGTGGAAGTGGGTAAGGACATGCCGAAAATGGGGCTCAAGGTCAGCTCCACCACACCAATACGCTTCCGGGACGTCAAAGTACCAAAAGAGAACCTCCTGGGCAGCCCCGGTGACGGTTTCAAGATCGCCATGACCGTCCTGAACTACGGCAGGTTGGGCCTTGGCGCGGCCGGAGCGGGAATCATGAACCAGTCGGCCCAGGATATGGAAAAACGCGCCTACAGCCGCAAGCAGTTCGGCTTGCCGATTGCGGAGTTTGAACTGGTACAGGAGAAGATCGTCCGGGCAAAAGCGCACGCCTTTGCCGCCTACAACATGACGATGTTCACCTCACGGCTGCTGGAGCAGGACCCGCTGATGAACGTTGCCATTGAGAGTTCCCACACAAAGCTCTACGGCACAAACGAGGCGTGGAACACCCTGTACGACGCCCTGCAGTTGGCCGGTGGTGCCGGCTATATACAGACGATGCCCTACGAGAAGCGTATGCGGGACTCCCGGGTGACGACGATTTTTGAAGGTACGTCGGAAATCCACTCTATCTATCCGCCGCTGACGGTGTTTCGCAGTCTTGGGAAGGAGCTTGCCGGACGTGGGGTTCTGGGGAAAGCGGCTCTTCTGATTGGACTTGCCCGACCGCGGCTGGACATCCGCAAGGCCGGTCACGACGCCACCCTTCGGCGCGCTCTGGCAACGGCCCGGGCGGGAGAAAAGCTCTTTCGCCGCCTCCTTAGAGTCGGTCTGACCCGGTACGGATCGGGTATTGTGAAACACCAGTTCCACCTGCGCCGGATGACCCGGTTGAGTGTGAGCCTCTACGCCCTGGTGGCGTCGGTGGCTATTCTGCGCTCGGAAGAGGCCGACCGGTCCAGCCGGGGGGATAGCGGCCTGACCACCGGGAAAAAAGTCCTGTTGAACTACCTCATCGCCGAAGCGCAGGAAACGCAAGGCCACAACCGCACCACCGGCACCACCGCCGTGGAGCGGGCGCACCGTGAGGTCATGACCTTAACGGTAAAATGAACCGCCTTTATCCGCCAGTTCTTCAACGAGCGGGGCCGGGGTAAAGCGCTCTCCGTACCGTTCGGACAGCTCGTTGAGACGGTCCCGGATACCGGCGATGCCCCGGGAATCGGCCCAGCGCAGCAGTCCGCCCCGGAACGGCGGAAATCCGGTGCCCATGATCATCGCCAGATCGAGCTCCTGCGGTCCCGACACAATTTTCTCTTCCAGAACCCTGGCCGCTTCGTTCACCATGTTCAGCATACCCCGGTCCAGAATGTCCTCGTCGGTGAGGAGGGACCCCTTGCCTGGTCCTGAGGCGCCGCTGCCGACGTGACTGCGGTGGTTGGCCACCAGACGGACCATCTCCGGGTTCAGATCACCCTGCCTGGAGCCGGTGTAGCGGTAGAACCCGGCGCCGCCCTTCTTGCCGAGAAGGGTTGCAGTACCGCGAATCGCCTCCAGAATATCCGCCACCGCCATGCGGTCACCAAAAGCGGCGTGGAGGGTGTCGGCCACGTGCACTCCCACATCAAGTCCCACCTCATCCAGAAGTGTGTAGGGTCCCATGGGCATACCGAAGTCGGTGTAGATCCGGTCAACAGCGGGAATATCTACCCCTTCAGAGAGCATCATCGCCGCTTCGTTGAGATAGGGGAGTAAGAGGCGGTTGACGATAAAGCCCGGGGAGTCGTCCACCACAACCGGCGTCTTACCCAGACTGAGCGCCCGCCGTACAACCGCGGCAACGACCTCATCGTCGGACTTCCGTCCCCGGACGACTTCTACCAGGGGCATCCGGTTGACCGGGTTAAAGAAGTGCATCCCCACAAACCGTTCGGGATGGGCCAGGGAGGCCGCCATTTCGTTCACCGACAGGGCCGAGGTGTTGGTTGCGATGATCGCCGTATCGGAGATGTACGATTCCAGCTCCTGCAACACCGTCGTCTTCACATCCATCCGCTCTACCACCGCCTCTACCACAACGTCGGGCCGTCCCAGGGCGGCGTACTCGGTGGTGCCGTGAATGAGATCGAGCTTGAGCATCGCCTCCCGGGCGTCCAGCTTGCGTTTCTTCTGCAGGACGTCATAGACCGACTTGGCGCTCTGGTACCCCTTATGAACTGCGTCCAGGGCGATGTCTTTCATGACCACGGGTATGTCGTTTTTGCTGAAGAGCCAGGCGATCCGCCCGCCCATCACCCCGGCTCCCAGGACGGCTGCGCGCCGAATTACCCGCTCTTTACCGGTACCTTCCAGAACGGGGTGGTGCTTCACTGCCTCCCTGGCAAAGAAGAGACATACCAGTTCGGTGCACTCCGGCGTCACCGCCAGACGACCAAAGGCGTGGTGTTCAAGCTGCAGCGCCCGCTTCCGGGTGTGTTCCGGTTCAGGGCGCCGACGTCTGCCCCGGGCGGTCCGGGCAAGTACGTTGACTGCGGTAAGCGGCGCCGGGTAGTGTCCCCCGGTTCGGCTGATCACGTTTTTCCGCGCCTGGGAAAAGAGAATCCACCGTCCAAGAGGGTTCCCTTCCAGGAGCTTCTTCCGCCGTTTTGCCGCTTTGGCGCGGTTTCGTTCGATCTGACCGTGGCTGCCGCGGGCGACAACTTCCAGTAGCGCCGCTTTGCCCCATTCTTCCAGAAACGCCGCCGGGTAGACCAGATCGACCAGGCCGATACGCAACGCTTTCCCGGCGTCGGCGGGGCTGCCGGTGAGGATCATCTTGACCGCCTCTTCAATGCCGACCGTCCGGGGCAGCCGGAACGTACCACCCCAACCGGGCAGGACCCCTAACTGCGTCTCCGGAAGTCCCAGTCGGGTAGCCGAGTTGTCGGTGGCTATCCGGTAGGTGCAGCTCAAGGCAAGTTCCAGACCGCCACCCAGGCACACCCCGTCTATGAGGGCCACCGTCGGCACCGGCAGGTCCGCCAGCTGCGAGAAGACCTCCTGTCCCGCCGCAGACGCCTCCTGGGCGGCGGACTCGGTCTCAAGCCCGGCAATCAGGTTGATATCCGCCCCGGCGATAAAACTGCCGGCCTTGCCGCTCTTTATGAGAACGCCCGCGATCGGACCGTCGTCGCCATCCCCATCGTCGGCCCGGGTTTTTATCGTGGTAATGTGCCGGGCCAGCTGTTCCAGAACGTCCTGGTTGAAGGTGTTCAGCTTCGCCCCGGGGCGATCAACGATGATTGTGGCTATCCGGTCATCGTCAACGTGGAGCGTGACGGCCGCCTCTTCTCTTTCTGTAGTTACATCGGGGTTCATTGTTCTTTCCTTTCTGTCACGTTTCCGGTCCCTCATGCCGCTTCAAGGAGAAATGCCGCTCCCTGACCGCCGCCCACACAGAGAGTTGCCAGACCGGTGTTCTTGTTCTGCCTGTGAAGTTCCCGCAGGACGTGCAGGACCAGCCGCGTCCCGGTCATCCCCACCGGGTGGCCCAGA
>JBAYPC010000241.1:0-4948 GCA_041677905.1 Alkalispirochaeta sp.
CTGATCCGGTCGGGGCAGCTGTCCTTCGGTATAGCCGGTTTCTTTGGACTGGGCGGGTATGTCGCCGCAATCGGGGGCAATTACCTTGGCATTCCGCCGGTATTCACCCTTCTCTTTGCCGCGGTAGTCGTTGGTGTGGTGGCAGGCGGTATCGGCGCTCTCGTACTCCGGCTGCGGGGTATGTACTTCGCAATAGTCACCCTGGCGCTGGCGGAGATATTCCGCATTATCATGCACAACTGGAAGAGTCTGACCGGCGGCCCAAACGGGATGCTCCTTGCACGGACCGCGTTTGACGGCAACTCCGTTGCGACCTACCTGATGATCCTGATTCTGGCGGCGATAACGATCGCCGCATCGGAGTGGTTTCAGCGAAGCCGCTTTTACTTCGCCCTGACGGCTATCAGGGACAACGAAGTGGTGGCCCAGTCTGCGGGGATAAACATCTACTGGTACCTGATAGTCGCCTTTTCGATCACCAGTGCAATCCAGGGCGCCGTCGGTGCGGGCAACTCCCAGCTGTACGGTTTTGTCACCCCGGAATCGGCGTTCAACGTCAACTACACCTTGATCCCCCTGGCGATGACCCTGCTGGGCGGGATGTACAGCACCTGGGGTGCCGTGGTGGGCGCCGTTCTCTTGGGACTTCTGGGAGAGTACCTGAAACTCCTCATTCCCTACGGCCACCTTGTTGTGTACGGACTGATAATCGTACTGGTCATTCTCTTTATGCCCAAGGGCATCGTCGGTCTTGTGCGTTCAATTGTAACCTACCGACGTAACGACAACGGAGGTGAACGATGAGTACCGGAATCAGAACCGAAGGGCTCACTATCCGGTTTGGTGGCCTCACCGCCGTCGATCGGGTGACGTTTACCCTTGAACCGGGAGAGATTGTGGGGATAATCGGACCGAATGGCGCCGGAAAAACGACGCTGATCAACCTCCTGGCCGGAATCTACGCGCCCACGGAAGGGTCCATATTCCTTGACGGTACAGACATCACCGGTGTACCGGCCTACAAGCGGGCAGCCCTCGGAATCGGCCGGACCTTTCAGCTGATCCATCCACTGGAGAACCTCACGGTACTGGAAAACGTCATGACCGGGTTCCTCTTTGCCCGGAAGAAATCGCTTGCAGAGGCAAGAGATGCGGCAGAAGAACTGTGTACATCTCTGGGCCTGACCAGGTTTCACCGGGAGACGACGCAGCTGAACATCCTTGAAATCAAGAAGATGGAGATCGCCAAGGCGCTGGCAATTGAGCCGTCGGTCCTCTTTCTGGACGAGGTGATGGCCGGGCTGACCAGTACGGAGACGATGGACATCATCCACCTGATCCGCACCGTCGGATCGGACAAGAACCTGGGAATTGGGGTTGTCGAGCACGTCATGGGGGTGATTCAGGAACTCACCGAACGGGTGGTTGTCCTTGATGGCGGGGCCGTCATCGCCGCCGGGCCGTACAAAGAGGTTTCCCGGGATGAACGGGTAAAGAGTGCCTACCTGGGAGGAGGAGCGTAATGCTTACGGTGCAAGATATTGACTGCGGGTACGGCCGACTGCAGGTGTTACGGCAGTTGAGCCTTGAAGTGGCCGACGGTGCGGTGGGAATTTTCGGCCCCAACGGTGCCGGAAAGACGACACTGATAAACGCGATCCTCGGGATCAACCCCGTTCGGTCCGGTGCTATCGAGTTCGAGGGACGCCCAATCCACAACACGCCCACCCACCAGATCGTTCACAGCGGAATTTCGGTGGTGCCCCAGGAACGGGAACTCTTTCCAGGCATGACGGTGCTGGAAAACCTGCGGATCGGTGCCGAACAGGTGCCCAGCGCCAGGGACGCCGTGGATGAAACGCTTGAGCTGGTCTTCGGCTATTTCCCGATCTTGCGGGAGCGCACCAAACAGGCTGCCGGCACGCTCAGCGGGGGACAGCAGCGGATGCTCGCCGTCGGACGGGCCCTCATGGCGCGACCAAGACTCCTGATGCTCGACGAGCCGTCCCTTGGTTTGCAGCCGTCGATCGTGCATGAGCTGTTCTCGATTCTTCAGGAGATGAAAGAGCGGGTGACCGTTCTCGTTGCCGAGCAGAACGTCCGGGAGTGCCTGCGGATTGTCGACCGCGGCTATGTTCTGGAAAACGGTAAAATTGTACTGAGCGGTACTGCCGATGAGCTGGCCCGCAACCCGGAAGTGGAACGGTCCTATCTGGGGTTATAGCGCCTGGCCGAGGCAGCACCCGGGCCGAGATTTCATAAGAAGGAGAGACAAAAATGTCAGTTGGAATAATGGGATTTGGCACATACACACCGGAAACGAGGATGGACGCGTCGGAAATAGCGCAACGATCGGACATTCCGGAGTGGGTGATTCGTGAGAAGTTTGGCGTTCAGTCAAAACCGATACCGGGACCCGACGATACGACCAGTGCCATGGCGATTAAAGCGACCCAAAAGGCGATCGACATGGCCGGTATCGACCCCTCTGAAATCGATCTGCTGATCTACAACGGCGCCCAGCACAAGGACTACCCCAACTGGCTGGCGGGGTTGAAGATCGCCCATGAACTGGGTGCCTCAAAGGCGTGGTCCTTCGACATGGAGGCGATGTGCGGGTCCATGATGGCCGCTTTTGAAGTCGCCCGGTCGTTGATGGAGACGAATTCTGAATATCGAACTATCGTTCTGTCCAGCGGATACCGCAATGGCGACATGATCGACTTTCACGTCAAGGATACTTCATTCATGTTTGACCTCGGTGCCGGTGGCGTCGGCGTGGTCCTGAGGAAAGACCTCGGGCGCAACGAGATACTGAAGACCGCCTTCCGGGGGGATGGTTCCTTTGCCGAGGACTGCGTTGTAGAAGTCGGCGGCTCCGCCAAGTGGCCCATGGAGCCGGAAGACACCAGGCGCATGCACTTTGTCATTCGGGACGTAGACAGTTTCAAGAAAAAACTGGGAGAGCGGACACTGCCCAACTTCTACCACGTAATAGACGAATCTCTGGAGAAATCGGGGCTTACCCGGGCAGATATCGACTACCTGGCGTTGCTCCATTTCAAGCGCAGCACCCATGAGCTCATACTGAAAGACCTCAACCTCACCGAAGACCAGACGACCTACCTGGAACACTACGGCCATCTCGGCCAGAACGACCAGATCATCTCGCTGGAGGAGGGGATCAAATCGGGAAAGATAACCGACGGAGACAACATCGTCATGGTCGGTGCAGGGCTTGGGTTTGTCTGGGCGGCGGCGGTCGTCCGGTGGGGCCCCAGCAGGTAGGCCCCGGCGGGTGGTGCTCGCCGGCTCGAGGAAATTGAAATGTGTCGAAACAGGAGGACGAAATGAATTTGAAGAACAAGATATGTCTCGTTACCGGTGGGGCCCGGGGTATAGGCCGGGCGATTGTAGAGGCCTTTGCCGCAGCCGGGGCAGAAGCAGTGTACGCCGGTGATCTGGTGTTTGACGGTTTTGAAGAGGTCACCCGGAAATACCCCGCCGTGCGGACCCTTGACCTTAACGTGACCGACGTGGAAAGCGTCTCCAAAGCGGTAGAGCAGGTGCTTGCCGAAAACGGCCGGATCGACGTATTGGTGAACAACGCCGGTATTACCAGAGACGGGCTGGTCCAGAAAATGTCCGACGACGACTGGAACGCCGTGGTCAACGTCAATCTGAAAGGGGTGTTCAACATGACCCGGGCAGTGGCGCCTCACATGATAGAAGCCGGCGTCGGGTCGGTCATAAACATGGCCAGTGTCGTCGCCCTGGACGGCAACATCGGGCAGACCAACTACGCGGCGACCAAGGGCGGGGTGGTATCCATGACGAAGACCTGGGGCAAAGAGTTTGCCAGGAAGGGCGCCCAGGTGCGGGTTAACGCCCTGGCACCCGGTTTTATCCGCACCCCCATGACCGAGACGGTGCCGGAAAAAGTCCTGAACCTGATGGTGTCCAAAACACCCCTGGGGCGGATGGGAGAACCGGAAGACATCGCCAACGCCGCCACGTTTCTTGCAAGTGATTCGGCCTCGTTTATCACGTGCCAGGTGCTGCGGGTAGACGGCGGCCTGGTGTTCTAATGACCGTTTCAACGAGGAGGAACTGCAATGGCAAACTGGAACGCTGAATACGGAAAAAAACTGAAGACGATGGACGAGGCGATGGCGGCTTTACCGAAAAAGGCGGCCGTCATTGTGGGCATGGCCTCCATGGAACCCCAGGGGTTCATGAACCATCTGCATGAATACGCCGACCATTTCGAGTACCTTCGGGTCATGTCGTGTCTGAACATGAGTTCCTACGAGTTCTGCGAAAACCCGGAGTTTGAGGGGACCTTCATGAACGACAGCTGGTTTTACGGCCCGTCCAACCGCGCCGCCGTTAAGGCCGGGCACAAGCTGGTGGACTTCATCCCCAACAACCTCCACCAGGCGGGCACGCAGAAACTGCGGGCCCTCAGGGATCAGGGCGTTACTATCGTCTATTGGGGACCTTCTACGGTGATGCAGGAAGAAAACGGCTTTCTGAACCTCGGTGTCTGCAACGTCTACGAGAAAGAGGTCATTGAAGAGGCCGACATAGTGGTGCTGGAAGTGAACAAAAACGTACCCCGGATACACGGTGACACAAACGTCCACCTTACCGAAGTCGATATCGTCACCGAGTACCACACACCGCTGCCGCAGATATCGATTCTTGACCCCGGGCCCACCGAAAAAGAGATCGGCCGGCATATCGCTCGCCTTGTGGGTGATGGAACGACGCTGCAGATCGGTATCGGCGGAATACCCAACGCCGTTGCAGCCCTTCTGGACGACAAAAAGGAGCTGGGCATCCATACGGAGATGTTCACCGAAAGTATGATCGGCCTTTTTGAGGCCGGAGTCATAACAAACAAGAAGAAGACCTTGTGGCCGGGGAAGTTTATTTTTACCTTTGC
>JBAYPC010000242.1:0-4942 GCA_041677905.1 Alkalispirochaeta sp.
ACAGAGTAGGATTCTCATCTTCTCGGTATGGAGTCACCGATCCGGTATTGGGGTTAAACTGCCGGAAACTCACATGACAATCTTTCGTATTGCTCACTTTTTTCGTTGAAAAAGCGTCCCACTTTACATTCTGGGACGCAAACCTCCGGTGCCTGTGGGATCATTTGTGGCGGAGGACCAACTATGAAAAAATACCTGAAATCTGGTTGTCTGGTGATCGCTCTTCTCGTTCTCTTTTCATGTGCTTCCGTCGAGGAGAAACCGGCGCCGGTAGCGGAAGTTGCGGTGGAAGAAGCCCCTGCGCCTGAACCGGCACCGACACCGGCACCGGCACCGGCACCGGCAGAGGTTGTCGAAGAGGCTCCCAAAGCTGAACCCGCGCCGGAGGCTGAGCCCGTGCCGGTGGTGGAAAAGGAACCCCCGGTACTGGTGCCTATTCCCGAGGGCAGACCTGCTGGGGTTGGTGAAGAGATCGAACCGAACGACACGGCAAAAACGGCAAACTATGTCGATTTTGGAAAACCTGTCACCTTGAGTATCAACCCAAAGGGTGACAATGACTGGTTCAGGGTGTTTGTTCAGCAACAGGGATACCTGCAGGTTCAGGCCCGGGATGTTCCCAAAAGGCTGGGACTTGAAGTGAAGTACTACACCTATGACGAATGGGACGGCACCAAGGTTATCCGTGACTGGAGCAGTGTTCCCGACGGGTGTTTTGTCACGTCGGGGGAATACTACCTCCGCCTGAATGACAACTACAACGATGCCGCCTCGGACCAGAGCTTCAGCGTGCGGATCGGTTTTCTGCCGGAAATTGACGAGGGTGAACCGAACAACGATCCGAAAATTGCGACAAGCGTGACTTTAGGTCAGACGGTCTACCCGGCGATCTACCCCAGGGGTGATAAAGACTGGTATACCCTTGAGGTAAAAAAACAGGGTTATCTGAGACTGATTCCCCGGGATGTTCCAAAGAACATCGGCCTTGAAGCGCGCTTTTGTATCTACGATGAATGGGATGGATTAACCGTCGTCCGGGACTGGAGCAGTCTTCCCGAGGGATGCGCCGTTATGCCCGGTGTGTACCATATCTGTCTTGGGGACAATTACAACGACGCGGCGGCGGCTAAGACCTTCCCGATGCTGATAGAGTTTCTCGATGAAATGGACCCGGCAGAACCCAATAACAGGCCCGATGATGCCAAGTCATTCCTTCCCGGTGAAACAAAAACTCTGGCGATCTATCCCACCGGGGACCATGACTATTACGCTGTGAAACTTGACGAGGCGGGAACGATCTCCCTGCAAACCCAGAATGTGCCGCGAGGTCTTGGTCTGGAGGTATCCCTGTTGACGCCAAAAGACAGTAACCCCTCGAAATACGACCGCATCGACGGATACCGGAGTTTGCCGACTCAGTACAATCTGGAAGGGGGGCGGCAGTACTACCTTCAGTTCCTCGATAACTACAACGACCGGAGTTCGGTTGACACCTTCCGGGTCAGGATGCAGCTGGAGTAAACCACAGAGTTGATCAATCGCCGCCAGAAATGCCCCCTCATCATCACTGTTCCTGGGTTATTTCCCGGCGGGGTTTGAGTATCAGACCCGGTAACGTGTTGGTCTTTTATGAGGACGAGACCTGTCGGATCGGGGCTCTATTGATTGGCGGATAGGACCAAATTGTTGCGATTTGCAACTTGACCACATATACTACAGTCATATATAAAATCGTATCTAGTTAAAAAGGTAATTTCATGAAACAGTCAATAGGCGTAATGGGCCGAATAGTGGTCGTGGTTCTTTTTGGAATCATAATGATTTCTGGCGTCCAAATTCTGCGACAGGTTTTCGATTTCAGAAACACACTGGCGACATCGAACGAGGACCTCTTTTCAACAGTTGAGGCGACACTTGGTAATACGTTACAGACCGATCTGAATTACCTTTCTCTGGCAGTACAGACACTCACCTCGAATCCCGAAGTGATCGATGCATTTGCCGCCGGCGACCGGGAACGGCTGCAGGCACTTTTAGGAAGTTACTGGGAAGACGTATCGGTAACGTACGGGATTGCCCAGTTTCAGTTTCACTATCCGCCGGCAACCAGCTTTCTGAGATTACACTCACTAGACAACTATGGAGATGATCTTTCGTCGTTTCGACGCACCGTTGTAGAAGCCAATCAAAAGAAGGAACCTGTGGTTGGGCTGGAGGTGGGCCGGGGAGGGCCTGGGACCCGGGTCGTCTATCCCGTATTTCAGGAAGGCCGCCACCTTGGCACCGTGGAATTTGGCGGTTCCATCAACTCGGTACTGCAACAGCTGTCTCGGACATACGGGGTTGAGTTCGCCGTGGGAATCAAAAACACCGTGTTTCAACAGGCCCGCCGCTTTGACACGCTGCCGGAAGACGTTGTGCGGGGCGATATTGTCTATTACACCTTCAGTTCACCCCTCGCACGATCTGTGGCGGAAGGCTATGACTTACGTACGTTGGAAACCAGCGGTACCGGAGAAACCGTATTTATTCACCAGGCTCCTCTGAAGGACTACACGGGAAACGAGATTGGACACGTACTGGTGATGGTAGACCGAACTTCCATCGTAGCCAACCTTAGGCGGAGCCTGATAATAGGGATTCTTCTGTCGCTAATAACTGCCGCTGCCGTCCTGACCATTGTCATTGTTGTTATTCGGTGGTCGCTCCGACCACTGAAAGGTGTTGTTTCAATGATGAAAGAAATTTCGCAAGGAAATGGTGACCTCACCATGCATATTCCCGTAACCAGCAATGACGAGATCGGCCGGCTGGCGAATCATTTCAACCAGTTGATTGACCAGATTGCCGGACTGGTCGGTGAAATAAAACGGCAGGCCACTACGATGAAATCTTCCGGTACCGACCTTGCGGCAAACATGGCAGAAACGGCCGGCGCCGTAAACCAGATTACGGCACATGTAAAAATGATCCAGAATCAAGTAACAAATCAGTCTGCAAGTGTGGCAGAAATGCAATCGACAGTACAGGAAGTGCTGAAAAACATCGACGGTCTGAATAACATGATCGATACACAGGCTTCAAACGTGATTCAATCTTCAGCGTCTATTGAGGAGATGGTTGCAAGTATCAACTCCGTCACCCGAATTCTGGGAGACAATGACAAATCTGTTCGTGAACTGATGGACGCATCGGACCGGGGAAAATCCAAAATGGATGAAGTATCGGCGTTGATGGATGCTGTCGCCCGAAACTCGGAAACTCTCGGGGAGGCCAGCATGGTGATACAGGCGGTGGCGGCACAGACAAACCTGCTATCCATGAACGCCGCCATTGAGGCTGCCCACGCTGGAGAGTTCGGCAGGGGATTTGCGGTTGTGGCTGAGGAAATACGGAAACTCGCCGAAAAGTCGGGAAACCAGGCGAAGAATATCACCAGCTCGCTACGTACATTGAAAGAGTCCATTGCAACTGTGCATGGTTCCACGACAGAAGCAAAGGTACTTCTGGAACAGTCCTATGAACTGACAGGAACGGTTGCGGACCAGGAGTTGCTCGTCCGGAATGCCATGGACGAACAGAACGCTGCGGGCTCAGAGGTACTGTCCGCAATTCGGGAGATCAATGAGATCACCAGCCAAGTAAAAGACGCTTCGGCGCAGATGCACAACGGCAGTACTGAGGTAAGCAATGAGATGCAACGGCTGACTCAACTGACCGAAGAAACGTCGGGAGCAATCAATGAAATGGCAAGCGGTACGGAACAGATCAACAGTACTGTACACAACGTGGATGAACTTACCCGACAAAACATGGAGAGTATTAGGGTTCTCTCTACCGTAGTCGACCGATTCCGGGTTGATTTGTAGTTTGCCCAGGGAGCCATTGTGACTACAATGGGGCCCTATGGACCAGAATTACTGTCGGCGGATTGTTGACAATGCAGCCCGGGTTGTTGTGGGGAAGCGTCCTGCCCTGGAATTGATGACGGTTGCCATTCTTGCGGAAGGGCATATTCTGCTTGAAGATGTGCCGGGGTTGGGAAAGACCTTAATGGCAAAGGCTCTGGCGGTGAGTATGGGCGGCTCGTTCCGGAGGATTCAGTTTACCCCGGACCTGCTTCCGGCGGATGTCACCGGTTTTTCGGTATACGACCAGAAGTCCGGGGATTTTGTCTTTCACCCCGGTCCTGTCATGGCAAATGTTCTTCTGGCAGACGAGATCAACAGGACTATTCCGAGGACTCAGGCGAGTCTTTTGGAGAGTATGGCGGAGTTTCAGGTTACGGTGGACAACCGGACTATTACGCTGCCGCGTCCTTTTTTTGTCATCGCAACACAGAACCCTATTGAAATGGACGGGACCTTTCCGCTGCCGGAGGCGCAGCTGGACCGTTTTCTGATGCGGGTTGATCTGGGCTATCCGTCCCGGGATGAAGAGGTGGCAATTCTGGAACGGTTTCAGCTGGAGGATCCTCTGGATGAGCTGTCGGCGGTGGTGTCGCCGGAGGACATCGTTGCGATGCAGCAGATGCGGCGGCGGGTTACGGTGTCGTCTGATATCAAACGGTATATCGCCGATATTGTCGCCGCCACTCGGTCGCATGGGAAGGTACGGTTTGGGGTAAGTCCCCGGGGGTCCCTGGGGCTGATGAAGGCGGCCCAGGGACTGGCCCTTGTCCGGGAGCGGGACTACGTGGTACCCGACGATATCCAGGAGCTGGCGGTTCCCGTTCTGAAGCACCGGATTCTGTTGCATCACGACGAGCGGACCCGGGGTGTGGATGCCGGGGCGGTTTTGAATGAGGTTATCGCAAAAACGGAACTGCCGGTACCGGTTTGAACTCTGAAGAGCGGCCTGAAACGGCTGTATCTGTTTTCTCGGTGGGTATGGCGATATTTCTGCTGTGGGTATCTCTGTTTGTCGCGCTTGTCCGGCAAGA
>JBAYPC010000243.1:0-4935 GCA_041677905.1 Alkalispirochaeta sp.
CCTCTTCCCTGATTACGATCTTGCCGTTCTCATCTTTGGTGATTGCGTCCACGGGGCACGCTTGCTCACACGGTACCGGCTGGTAGACGATCGCGTGAAAGGGACAGCTCTTCGCGCAGAGGCCGCAGTTAATACACTTTTCTTCGTCGATGGTGGCTCGTCCGTTGACCACCGTTACCGCATCTTTGGGGCAGCTGGTGGTACACGGACGGGCGTCGCACCCTCGACATACATCGGTCACCCGGTGGCTGCCGCGAGTACACGCATCGCAGGCGATATCCAGAACGCTTGGATGAGGTGGCGGAACATCGCTGCGCGAAAGAGCTTCGGCGGTGTAGGTTGACAGCGCCGTCAGTTCGTCCGCTTCGTCATCGACACCGAAACCGAGAATCGACATCAGGCGGTATTTGAGGACGGCCCGGTCCTTGTACGTGCAGCATCGGGTAGGATCTCCCGTGCGGGGTACGATCTCTAAGGGAATACGGTCGATCTGCTGCACCAGTTGTCCCGTCCGGAAGAGCGCCGCGACACGGATAAGGAGGTCTCGACGGGTGCGGACGACGTTGTTTAGTCGGTTGTTCATATTCGCGCCTCCCGAGCTTTCTCCAACACGGCGGCGAGGGTGGCCCGAGAAATCGTCTCGTCTCCAACCTGGACAAAAGGCGCGTCCTGTTGGCGCATGTTCTTGCACCGTCCGATACAGGTGGACCCGGAAAGGCGGCACTTGAAATCGGTCGTCTCCATAGTGGCTTCAATTCCGTCGATCAGCTCTGCTGCTCCCATCACATAGCAGGTTGTTCCGGTACAAACGACGACTTCGGGAATGGTGTGGTTCATCATTTTTTCCTTTCTTAGACAAAGCGAATGGTTGTGTGTTTGAGATAGCGCTCTTCCAGCGTTGTGCAGAGACGCTTGATGAGGTTGCGACGAATCTCGAGCTCCATCGGTACGCTGGGGTTTTGGTGCGCTTCGTTTATTTTTGTCCCGACGATAAAGTGGATTTCGTCACTGGCAAGCAGACGGTCCAGCAGCATCGTAGCTCCGTTTATCCGCGCGGGATCACGGGTGCCGCTCTCCAGCAGCTCGACAACCCGGCTCACCGTGATCGTCCCTTCGGTTATGAGGTCCACATCGTCCATGTGCGAGACCGGAGGAATCTCCGGGTCACGGTTGTGCAGATCGACACGAACACGGCGTCCCAGCTCGCGGGCAACGAGGTTGGCCGTCGTGCCGCCGGCAAGCACGGTCTTTCCGGGAAAGCGGTCGACGGCGCGGGCGATATCTGCGTCCCTGGCCGGATCAATTGGAGGACCCGTCGCAACGAGCAACCGTCGGGGCTGTCGGCGGTAGATGACAACGCAGGAGATGTCGTCTTTCGGAGATCCCGCGTCGAAGGAACGGGCGGTGCTGATCACCATGTCGGCGAGCGCTTGAGCCGAGATGCCGGGGAGCCGCGCAACGGTATCGGCGAGAAACTGTCCAAACGCATCAGCTCCCCATCCGAGGGGAAAACGCCGACTCCCGACACCAGCCTGGGTAACGCCGTCAGATACGGTGACCAGGTACTGGCCGACCGCCACGTTCACCCTGCCGGCGCTCACAAATGACGGCCGGGTGGGCGGGCGGTCTCCTGATGTATTAACGACAACGTCACCCACCGGTTCGCTTTTGGTGAGATTCGCATAGGACCAGCCCGATTCCCCGACCAGGAAGGGCCCCGGATTGTCGAAGTTGACGATGTCACACTGGCCGGACGCGCGGATGTTGCATGCGGTAAAGGTTGCGTAACGGATCTTGCGAACGCTGCAGACGGGGAGCGTCCGCATGATGATTCCCCCGACGCGGGCCGGATCGATATCCGACGCGCTGTATTCCAACGCCATTGTCGCCGTGAGCGATGAGAGCACGCTTGCCTTGACCCCACTTCCAAGCCCGTCGGACAGCACGACGATCGTCCGGTCTTCTTCCGGGAGCAGGCGCATTCGGATGGTGTCGCCGGCGGCGTGTTCACCGTCCTTTTGCACTTTTGCGTGGCCGACTTCTACGGTGGACTCCGGCCCGAGATGCCAGAGGTCGTCTGCGATGGATTCTATATCGGTCGCATAACTGAGGATCGTCATCGTTGAGTTACCTTGGTCACGTCGCCGGAAAACGATTGGACGATCGAGTTGAGGATGAGCTCGGTCTCCGATGCGTTTTCTCCCAAGAGGTAGGCAATCTGCTGAACGGTCTCCAGGTTTTTTTCGATGACTTTTCTGGATTTGTCCACGATATGCTGCTTCTGCATCGCCGGATCGGTGATATCGAGGAGGATCGCACCGACGAGGTGGTATTTCTCAATCGGAAAGACCGACAGTCGAACGATGGAGTCGTGTAATCGGATCGTTCGGTCCAGTATCTCTTTCCCATTTTGCAACACTGCTTCAAACAACGATACATCCGGAAGAAAGCGGCTGAGCATGGCTCCTTCCAACCCGGTGTGGGTGTCGTATACAAGAAGCTCGTCGGCACCGCACAGACGTGCAAAGTTGCGGTTGCTGTCGACAATCCGCAAGTCGGCGTCGACGGTGACCACAGCGGACGGCATCGTCTTGAGGAGGGCGCTTTTCTTCTTTTGGGCCAACCGGCGCATATAGGTGACACACATTGCCACTTCCGCACGCCCGTCCACCAGGGCCTGGGCAAAGCAGGCACAGGTGTCGTACCCACATCCACCGCAGTTGAGCTGGTCCTCCCGCGTCCTCTTTCCCACCGACTCAAGCGCCCGGGTAATTTCATCTGTAGGACCGGGCTGGGACGAAAACGGTGCCGGACTCCACCGCTTCGGAAGGGGGTACTCTACTGTCGATCCGACCGACAACGGCTGATGTGTTGCGAAATTGACCAACCCGGTCCGTTTTCCCACAAAACTTCCGGTAGTGCTCATCCCTGGTCCGTTGATACAGCCACCGTCACAGGCGAGAAGTTCGAGAAAGATCGGCACCGAGGCAGACTCCGGGTCTACGCTCTCAAGCAGGTCTCCTACTGCCGACGTCCCATCGGCGGCGATGCATCTGGTAAGTCTCACTTCCGGTGGTACGGCGAGCATCGCCGACATCCCCCCGTCGATAGGATAGATCCGGCCGGTAGTCCCCGGCGCCTTTCCCAACGCGTCGAAAACCGGTACATCAGGTTGAAAGGCAGCCGGATCGATGTCGTTCTTCCCAAACCAGCTTCGGAGATCCGCAAAGGTCAGGGAAACGTCAATCGGAGACGCCGGATCGTCGGCCTCGCCTTTTTTCGCGATACATGGACCGACAAATATCACGGTAATGGCCTCTCCAAGGTGCCTCCGTAAATACGACGCGTGGGCGATCGCAGGCGATGGGGAGTTAGAGAGGTACGGGACGAGATCGGGGTAGTACTTGGTCACAAGGTCAACGACCACCGGGCACGCGGTTGAGATCAGAAATGGAGTATCCGGTGAGCCAAACCACTTTTCGACCTCTCTGGTGACCATCTCGGCACCGATTGCTGTTTCGGAAACCCCCTGAAATCCAAGAGCCTTGATCGCCTGGTACACCTGACTCACCGTATACTCGGAAAACTCCGATGCAAACGATGGTGCTAACGACACAAACGCCGATCGAGTGGTCGCCATCACCCGCCGGGCGTAGGAAAGATCGTTGCGTACGTGCTTGGCGTTGTTGGGACAAACCGATACGCAGGCACCGCAGTACACACACCGCTCCGGGTCCACCGATGCGTGCCCGTCCCGAACCCGGATAGCCTTGACGGGGCACCGGCGGACACATTTGTAGCAGTCCTGGCACTCGGTTGCCTCGGTAAAGATCAACTGACAGCTGTTCATTTTATTTGTTCCAGACACCAGCCCTGGATCTTGTCCAGGACCTTCTCTGTGCCGAGGCCGACGTGAGCGATCCCGTCGATGGTCACGTGTGGTCCCTTTGAACAACCGTCGGCGCAGAGTCGCCCCCGGATGGAAATCGCATTGTCGAGCCCGTACTCTTTCAGCATCTCCTGGACTTGGGAAAGCAAATCACCATTTCCCCGGGCAAAACAGGACGACCCAAGGCATATCTCAATCCCGTCAAAAGGAAGTGCCTCATCTATTATCGGATGTTTCATATCGATAATAACTTATCTAATAAGGATGAGTTGTGCAAGCCCTTTTTACCGGTTGTCGTTGCGATCAGCTCGAACTTAAGGACGAGCACCGACAGTCGACAGGTTATCGGCCGTCTTTGACGGTGCCGCTTACACCGCCTACACCGTCGTGTGTAAAGGCCCGGGCTATTTGTTCATAGATAAGGGAATATGACTGAACTACTGTCCCCACTGCGGAGTGCTCGCCCGTTTCAGCCTAAATCTCTTTAGTCTTGGGCATATCCCTCGGATTCGGCGCTTTCACCACAAAGAACTCCAGCGTCTCATCACCGTTGTTCTGAATGACCATTTTCTTGTTGAACGGTACGCCGACAATCGTCCCGGCAGGGTGGTCGTGAACCTCCCCATCCTCAAGGCGAAGGGAGAGAACTCCTCGGACAATGATCTGGTGAACGTGAGAGTTTGACACGTGAGTCGGTACCGCCTGCCCGAGTGGAACGTCGTGAACGCCGCCGGTTTCCCAATATCTCGTAATCACATGCCCCCTCCGACTCCATATTTTTATATTGTTGAACTTGCGTTCTGTTGGGCCCGTGGCCAGTTCTGTCCGGAACACTACCGGATCGGGGAGGTACGGCACATCCTACTCCGACCGATCTGTATCAAAAGGATCAAATACCTGTTCAGCTTCCCGCGTTTGGTCACCAGAATGCTCTTACTGGTCCGGTTCACCTCGTCACAGAGTTCGGACAACTTCGTCTTGGCCGTGAACATACCAACCCTCTTCATACAGATATTATCCAAGACTACAAGTTGGTTGGCACCATC
>JBAYPC010000244.1:0-4934 GCA_041677905.1 Alkalispirochaeta sp.
CACCTTGATAGAACGGGAATCCCAACAGACCCGGCGTATGAACCTCACCCCCACAATCCTCGGTCCCGTCAAAATCGTTCTGTCCGCAGACGCCGCCGTATACGCTCCTGACCTGACCGTCGGCCCCGGGACCTACAGCGACAGCTGGCTGCAGAGCAACACCTACTTTCTTCCCGTCCCGGAATCGCGAAGCGCCCAGGAACGGCGCCAGACCAGCCGATTTCGCCTCGAGGTAAGCCCCTTTGAAACGACCACTACCGCCGGGTGGATAAACCGGAGCTCTCTGTCGGGGGACCAGGAGCACCAACTGTCTACCGATGCGCGCTTGCCCCTTTCGTTCACTCCCGCAGGACGACGACCCTGGCGCCTCACCCCATCCTATCGCCGTTCCTACACCTTTTCGGAAGAACTATCCAGCAGCAGCTTTTCTGAAGACGCCTCTGCATGGGCCGCCCGCATTTCCGATGACCCGGTGATCTTTACCGCCCCGCCGATCGTCGAACTCTTTCATCCAGATGGACCCGTCCGGTTTGCTCCCTTTCGACCGGAGGAACTCACCCGGAAGTACGACGCCGAAGGTAAAATACACTTCAGCCGGGCATTTTCTTCCCGAATCAGTGATCTCTGGACACCGTTCAATGTAGAAGCCCTCCTTCGCCGCTCCATGCGCTGGGAAGGAAACACCCTGGACGATTCACGAAACTGGCAGTTGAACATGACGGCCGTTGCCGTCAACCTCTTTGGACGAGAAGGAGCACAGAGCCGCTACCGCTTTTACCGGAGTGATGAGTTTCGCAACGCCGTCAACCTCTCCCTGAAAGAGTTTCCCGGAAGCCCGCAAAAACCTGAATGGTCCATAGGTCTGGAGCAGACAAGCTCCTTTTTTGGAAACCCGAACGTTGGCGACCAGAGCTTCGGCGGCCCGAACCTTCCTGGCACAATCCCACCTGCAGGCCCCACCAAAAGCCCCGGCGCAGGCTTTCCCGGTACAAGCCCCGACACCACCGACAACCGTCTTGACCTTACCAGTAGCGTGAAACTCACCGAAAGCACTTCCCGAACTCTGGATTTCGGCAGTACTATCGCCTACATTTGGAATCGACCCGGGTACCCTCCCCTCAAAGTCTTCCAGCGGATGGACGAAAAACCATTTTACCGCCACCATGAGAGCTTAGCGGTGAGCATCACGGCCACAGACGGGGAGTTCACCGGCAGCGAAGTAACCCTGGGACACAGCACCCGGCTGGTTATCACCCAACAGGGCTCCATTGCCGCTTTCGGCGACCTCGGATGGATCGCCGATCCCGGTGAGTATGACAACGGAGCCCTTCACCTGATCGGACTGCGCATCGGAATTGAAGGCCGCCTGACCTATTGAATCGGCCCGAAAATGCCGATGTTTTCCGATATAGGAGTAGGTAATGCACACACACCGGGTGTCCCGGACAACCGTTTTCGCCGGCTTCCTCGGCCTCTTTGGCCTCCTCAGCCTCACAGGAGCAGGTCCAACGTCACTCCCCGCTCAGGAAATGGACGCCCGACCTGTGAACCCCGGACGTACAACTGAATCCCCTTATACCGTTAACCTGGACGTCACCTTCGGAGTCACCTCATTTTTATCCGAAGACACCGGCACCGACACCTATCAGTTCGTCGCCCTGCGACCGGGCCTCAGTGTCGGCGATTTTGCGATTGGCCTGGATCTCCCCCTGAACTACCGCTTCACCGGCGAAAACGGGACCAAGTCTGAAATAAGGGAAGAAGACTGGGTTCCTGACTCAGACCACAGTTTTCTGGACGTCTACCTGCCCAAGCTCCGGTACCTCCGCTACGGGACCAGAGGTGATCTGTTCCACCTCCGTCTGGGAAAACTGTCGGGAACCACCCTCGGCAACGGATTTGTCTTGAACAACTACTCCAACCAACTTTTTTTGCCGGACCAGCAGATCGTCGGCGGCCTCGTCGACGTTGACGGAGCCGGCGTCGGCTTCCCCTACCTTGGCCTTCAAACCGTAGTTGCCGATGCAGCATCCTGGAATCTCACCGGCGGACGCCTCTTTGTCCGACCGTTTTCCCGGACAGGAATCTCCGTTTTGTCGGCGCGCCAACTGGGCGTAACGTATGTAATGGACCGCGATCCTTCCGACATTGCAACCGATCACGTCGTGGTTTGGGGCGTCGACCTCCGCCAGCCGGTCCTGGATTCAGACAGGCTTGCTCTGACCTTTCTTGGTGATGTGGCGGTCCAGAAATCCCGGCAGGGCGTTATGGCCGGGTTTACCGGACGGGCGGCGGGAATATTACTCTTCGGCGGTCAACTCCGTATCATGGATGCCAACTTCATCCCCGAGTACTTCGACTACAGCTATGATCTTCGTCGGGAACAGCGATACGCAGTGTACAACGGTGATTTCACCATCCCCGGCCGCGCCGGGTGGCTCGGTCGCCTCGGTTTTACCCTCCTCGAAGATACTTTTATCTTTGACACCGTCGTACGCGGTTCTTTCACCCCCGAACCCGGTTCGTACCCTGAACTGCACAGCGTGCTGACACTGGAAGAGGGACTCATCCCCGGATTCAGCGCTTTCAGCGCCCAGGGTTCGTACACCAAATTCGATATCCGTCGCTGGAACGACTTCACCGACGCGGAAAACGCTATCATCGGGGTCCGATTCAATATCCGGTCGGGCCAGGTAGTCGTCTCGCTTCGGTACGATCTCACCTACGATCCCTACACGGCCGGTGATCCCACTGCATCGGGGAAACCTTGGGTTGTCACCTCCGGCCTTGAAAGCACGATTTCTTTCTGAGGACCATATGATGAAACGATATGCCCTGCTGACTGCACTGCTGCTCTTACCGGTACTATTTCTTGCCGCCCAACGAACACCTATCGCCGTCCTTGAGTACTATGACGATGCCGCTGGACTGACGATTCTGGACGGAAACGATTTTAAAGTTAATTACTACATCGGAATGGGCCTGTCTCCAGGAGACCAGATCATAACGGGTGAGACCGCCGTTGAAATCCGTCTGGACCCTAACAACAGTATCGTCAGGATCGGCCGAAACACCCTGTTTACCCTGAATACCCTGCAAGGCCGGGACGGTGCAGCTGCCAACAGTATGAGCATCACCCGGGGCAAGATGCGTATGGTCGCCGCACGGTACACCGACAAGACACCGTTGTATGAAATCCGAACACCCACGGCGATCGTCGACGTTCAGGGAATCGACTTCGGCATCTCCGTCGTGCCCGACACACCTGCCCCCGCCAAACCTGTCTCGGAAGAACTGTTCGTGTTTTCCGGCGACTTCGTCTTCACCAACACCGAGACCAACGAAACGATACACCTGTCCTCCGGCGAGCGGGCGGACGCCGCCGCAGACGCCGCAGACGCCGCCGCCTCTACCCCGGAAAGCAAATTTCTTCCCCTCGCCATGACCCAGGCCGACGCGGCCCTGCGAAAAGAGGGACTCGAGTTCGTCAAACTGGACCCGGCATTGGTCCCCGGCGTTTCTCCCCAATCCCCGCCGCAGCCTGAAATAACCAAAGCCGTCCCCCCGCCGGCGCCACCACAAAAAGAACCGGAACGGCAGGCCCCGCCCCCAGGTTTTCTAGAACGCTTCTTCACCAGGATGGCCGAGATCACCACTCTCGAAGCGGGTTCGATCACGATGAACGAAGAGACCTACGCCCGAGTTGCCGTCGAACCCCATATCTCGGCGGGAAAACTGGACCTGGCACTGCACTTTCCCATCATCTACCGAAACAACCTCATGGACTCCGGTGAGTGGTATCGACCGGAGGGCAACAACGAGTGGTCCTTTGGAACAGACCAGAACTGGTCCCGAGAACCGTGGACGGCCCTGGGCGATCTCGGAAGTGACCTGGCCCTCAAAGTCAAGTACCTCACCTACGCCCGGCGGGGCGACCCATTTTTCATAGAAATCGGCAACCTGTCCGCCCTTACCCTCGGACAGGGCCTGCTGATGAGCAACTACGCCAACGCCGTCGATTTCCCCGTCGTCCGACAAACCGGATTCAGTACGGGATTGGACCTGGAACACTGGGGACTGGAGTTGCTGGTAAACGACCTGGCCGCACCGGAAATCTACGGCGGGCGCATGTTTTTCAGACCGGCCCTGCCGGTCGTCCCGGCCGCCGTCGGCATCACCGCTGTAACCGACATCTCCCCCGGAACGGACGTCCCCCGCACCGCCCGGGGAGGGACCCCTCTGGACGCCCCGGTCCTGGCCGTTATGGAAGCCGCTGGACAGGGAGACCCTCTGTTTCTGACCATCGGGATGGACCTGGAAATCCCCCTGGTGAAACGAGAGCGGTTCGGACTCACCGGATTCGCAGAAGCGGGCGGGCTGATACCCTATCTCAGAGAGGCAACCTCACTGGGTACCGAAACGGTCAACGCCGGACTGAAGACAAACGCCCTGGTAGACTTTTCAACGGGAAAACTGAAGAACTTCGGTTGGACCGTCGGCGCCCGGGGGGCAGCGGGCCTCGTGGACTACCGCCTGGAACTCCGGAGTTATACCGGTATCTTCCGTCCGAACTTTTACGGACCGGCATACGACCGCCTCCGGGCTATCTACGCCGCTGAAACGGTGAACTACCTGGCAGACACCGGTGCAGATGAGTACAGTGGACAGACAATGGCCGTCGCCGGTGAACTTTCGGCGGATATCGGCAGCGCCCTGATCCTCTCCGGCGGTTACGTCTTACCCTGGACGATAGAAGACGGCGGAGCCTGGAGCCGCAGCGACGACGACGAGGTTACCCTGGGGCTGACCGCCCAGGAAGGACTCATTCCCTTCGGCATCACCGCAGGACTTCAGTACCGGCGCACCCATTTCGCCCCTACCATCGCCAACCGGAGTGACTACCAGGACGCCCATATCTTTGACGCCTACACCAC
>JBAYPC010000245.1:0-4933 GCA_041677905.1 Alkalispirochaeta sp.
CAGGGTTATCTTCGTCGTAAGCAGCCGAATAGACCAGAAAGTCGACATCGGGACCGATATGGTCGGGAGAGAACCCCGGAAGGGGCGTAACCCCGATCCGCTGCAGCAGTTCATCCGTGTAGAAGCGTTCTTCCACATCGCTGCCGGTTATGGAGGTCCCCCGGTGATGCAGGACTTCCGCCAATGCGGCCATTCCCGTCCCTTTTATGCCTGTCATGTGTACGGAAGCGGTGTCAAGGTGGAGTGTTCCGATCTGGTCACCCATGGGGGCAGTGTAACTTTTTTGTTACCGACGGTCCACAAAGAACGGAAGCAAAGGGAATCACCATCCCGTGCACGGCACTTTCGGTACGGTACACCGAATCACCCAGGGACATACCGCGAAATCCGCGTGTTTCAAGGATATCCGTCTCCCGGGGACTCAAACCGCGCTCCGGACCGATACAAACGGAAACCGAGATGTCACCACGTTCATCACGGGCACCGTTACGGTGATTCAACATATCTATCAGTGCGGCGGCGAGGGGTACCGCATCACCGCCAAGTCCGCCGTAGTACCGGTATTCTCCGTCCTCAAGCACCGGCGACATCGCTTTCAGCGTCTCGTCGAGGCGGGCATATCGGTAGACGTCCGGCCGGGCCGTATGATGCCCCTGGCTCATTCCTTCCAGAAGTCGTTCTTCCAGTTTGTCCCAGACCGAGCTGCCCAGATAGTTCGGTTCGCCCAGGTCACCGGCAAAGATATGTACGCTGCGCACCCGAGCCGTCGCCAGGTCCCGCCAGAGCCGCTGCAGAACAGGCGGACGGGGATGGCCTACAAGAACGTCCAGAGGAAGCGCGGATTTCCGACTGTGCGTCCATTGGGCGCGTATCACCGTGCCGGTCCGGTCCGTATCGACGACGGTACCCACCCCCTCCGGACCGTCAACGACTCCGATGCGCAGGGTATCACCCCGAGCCGCACGGAGAACCGAAACGATGTGTCGATGTCGAGGGTCTGAAGAGTTAAGGGAGTAGTTTTCCTGAAGAGAACGGAAGAGTATGAGGTTCACATTCCGCTTTCATCGACCTGGTTCGCCGCTACCTGGTTCGCCGCTATAGAGGACTCGAAAAATGCGGCAATCGAATCCAGAGAAAGACCGTCGGCCCCGACAAGGCGCTGCATGATCAGGCCGTCTATGGTGCAAAGCAGTACTTGTGCCATGGCACCGTAGTCTTCATGGCCGTGATAGATCTTCGTTAACCCCTTCTCAATCAGTTCTCGCCAGCGCCGGTACTCCTGTACAAAGCGCTTCCGCAGGTTGGGGTTTTCCGTCAGAGCCTCTTGAATGAGATAGATGTGTATGAGCCCACGGCTCTGGGAGTGCATCACTGTGTTGAGCACCATACGAAAGACATTTCGCGGCGGTTGAGACGTGCCACTGGACTCCAGCCAACGGAAGAGCCGGTTGGTCATATTCTCCAGGTGCCGTTCGGCGACGTCAAAAATCAGGTCACCCTTGGTGGAATAGTAGTAGTACAGGGTGCCCTTGCTGATCTGCGCGGCAACCGCAATATCTGCCAGGGTGGTATTTCCTATTCCCCGTTCCCGTATCAGTTTTGCGGCGACCTCAATGATCCTCTCGCGATTTGCCGCCGTCGTCTTACGCTGGGCCATGGCGGCACGATACCCTATACGGTGAAAATGGTCAATTTCATCGGTCGCCGGCCGCCTTTTGTCCCCGGCAGCTCCGGAAGGTCCTATTCCACAATGCCGCGCATGAAGGAGGCCAGCACTTCCAGGGCCTTCTGATTCTGCCCCCCTTCCGGAACGATCAGATCGGCGTATACCTTGGTGGGTTCAATAAACTCGTAATGACCGGGCCGTACCGTCTCAAGGTACTGGTCTACCACGGACTGGACCGTTCGGCCCCGCTCTTCGATATCCCGGGACATACGGCGAATGAACCTGATATCGTCGGGGGTGTCCACGAATATCTTAAGATCGATCAGTTCCCGAATCCGCGCCTCAAAGAAAATCATGATCCCTTCAAGGACGACAAATTTCCCCGGATTTACTCTCACCGTATCCGTTCTCCGGCGGTGGTGAACGAAGTCGTACTGGGGCATATCTATCGCCCGACCGTCCCGCAGGTCCGTCAGCTGAGTCGCCAGGAGGTCGGTGTCAAAGGCGGAAGGATGGTCAAAGTTAAAGGCGTTGATATTGGTGTTGCTGACGTATTCAGCCGACCGGTAGTAGTTATCTTGAGGGATAAACGCGAAATCACCGACGATTTCAGAAATTTCCCGTACTATTGTTGTTTTACCGGAACCGGAACCCCCGGTGATTCCTATGATGCGGGCCATACAAATCAGACTATAGGCGGCGAAGTTCAGCTGTGCAAGGGCGCCGCGCCGCGTATCGAGCCGGGTTTCGATGAGGGTGCCCTGGAGCGTCACATGCAGCGGCGGTGGGCATCTAACGCCGTTGACAATGCCTCCCGGATTTCCCGTTCTCCAAATGGTTTTCGAAGAACATACTGAAACCCCGCATCCCGATAGCCGGCGGTTTCAGTACGGTGGAGGGCACCTGAACTCAGTACAGCCGGCAGATCAGGGGACAGTTCCCGCAACCGGTGGACCAGCTGAATGCCGTTTACCCGACCGGGCATGGTGAGGTCGGTAACGAGAATATCGAACGGTCGGGACTGTTCGTCGGCACGCCGAAACACATCCAAAGCTCGTTCCCCGCTCTGAACCGCCGTCACGTCACATCCCATACCGGACATCATCAGCTCCATGGACCGTCGCACCAGCGGATCATCCTCTACCATGAGCACTCGGACGTTATCCAGAATTACAGGACCTCCCTCTTCGTGACACTGAACTTGTTCGTCGTCCTGGTCGCTCTGCTGCACTGCGGGAACACGTATCGTGGCGGTCGTCCCGAACCCGGGCTCGGTTTCAAGCACCAGACTTCCGCCGAACTCCGCCAGGATCGACATCGACATTGTAAGCCCCATACCGATGCCCGTCGGTTTTGTCGAAAAATACGGCCTGAAGGCGTTCCGGGCGGTGTGCGGATCCATTCCTGTACCGTCGTCTTTGACAACAAGACAGATTGAATCATCGCCGGGACGACCACGGACCTCGATCCGCAACGTCCCGTCGTCGGACATAGCCTCCAGGGCGTTGAGAACAACGTTAAACAGGGCGTGAGTCAGCTCGGACGCCGGAATTGCCGCGGGTGGAACGGCGCTGTCTATGATAAACGTCGTGTTCACAACACCTCCGGAGACAACCATGGAGACCGTCTCATGAACTACTTCCGCCACGTCGCTGAGGTTTTCTGTTTCTCGCGGTTCCTGATTCAGAACAGTACCGCGCCGTGAAAACTGTTCCAGCTGCAGCCCCAGACGCATCATCTTTTCCGCGGCACTCCGTATATTGGAGAGATTAACAGCTGTGTCCCCGCTGCCAGTATTGGTCACTATCCGCTGGAGACGATCCAGTTCCGTCAACACAGTGGTAGAGCCGTTGTTCATCTCGTGGGCAATCCCGGTTGCAACCCGACGAATATCATCAGCATGCTGCAGATTCTGGAGGTCTCGACGAATTCGACGCTTCTCGGCGATAAATTCCAGCAAAAGAACCGCCAATATCCGGATGTTTTTGGGTTCTACCCCCGGAGTTCGATCAGAAAACGGCACAGGATAGACTACCAGACGGACTTCCGTGATTTCCTTGGTCGGACCAAGCGCAACCAGCCCTGAGGTGTACTCTCGCCGGGAGCCGGTTGAAACGGCAGACTGTATAATTTCCCGGAGTTTCACCGGTTTGCCGTGCTGTCTGAGAACGATCAGGCTGTCGACAGGGTATCCGAACATGTCGGAATCGACGGCGAACAGGGAGGGTTCTGCAACGATCTGTGACGCCAGTTCGTTCCATTCGATAACGCAGAAGTTCTCGTCAATAATGATAATTCCGGCATCACTATGGTGCATCAGGTTTTCTATCACCGATTTACTTTGGACCGGATGGACCTGGGAGTAGTTCACCCTTGAAATTCTTAGCCACATCGGCTGCAATTGCAAGGGTGTACGACCTCATTGGCGATGTCCACGGACATGCAGCACCGCTTGAATTGCTGTTGAAAAAACTCGGATATACGTATCGAAACGGTGCCTGGCGGTATCCCCGACGGGAACGAACGGTCCTTTTTGTCGGAGACTACCTTGATCGAGGTCCGGAAAGTCCCGCTGCGGTGCGGATCGTCAGGGAGATGGTGGATGCCGGAACGGCGCAGGCGGTGATTGGCAACCACGAGTACAACGCTCTCGGGTGGCATACGACCGATGAGGAGGGGCTCCCGTTACGTTCCCATTCGGAGGTACATCTGCGGCAGCACCGGGAAACACTTGAGGCGTATCGGGGGAAAGCTGATGCCCTTGCCGCCGATCTGGCCTGGATGCGCCGTCTTCCTTTCTGGATTGACAAGCCAACGGTACGGGTAATACACGCGACGTGGGACCAGGACCGGATAGACCGTCTGTACCGGAACCTGCCGGGGACTGGGGAGTCTCCACTGGCTGATGAGGCGTTTTTCCGCAACAGTTATCGTCGGGAGACTTGGGAACACGACACGGTAGAGGTTCTTCTCAAAGGAATGGAAATACCGCTGCCTGGGGCGTCCTTTCGTGACAAGGACGGTACAATCCGCCGCTTCATACGTATAAAGTGGTGGCTCTCCGGCGATGAACTCGGTGAAGCGACCGATGCATCGGGGATGGTCCCCCTCAGCTTGTTGGCTGTGTCTCCGGCAAATGACGACTTAGGCGAGTTGGGCGGGCTTCGGGTGCCTTTCAGGGCAGATGAACTGCCGCGACGGGATCCAGGAATCCCTGTGTTTGTAGGCCATTACTGGCTGACCGGCACCCCCGCACCGGTGGCAAAC
>JBAYPC010000246.1:0-4933 GCA_041677905.1 Alkalispirochaeta sp.
GGCGCTCTTGTTTCAAAAGAATTTGAAAAATCCCGAGAAACCGTAGGTGCCTACAACAGTCTGGACGTTTTCAGGGTGATGCATAACAGTGCTGCCAAGGTCTTTGGCGTCAAAGGCACCTACTGGCATACCGGGGAGGTGTTCTGCGGCGGTCCGGGATACGTCCTTGGACTGGACGATCCCCAGCCAGGTGACGAGGTCGAGATAAGCGTCGTGTATAAACCGACAAACACCGTGATCTGGTCCGACGAGGTGACGGTCATATGATGTTAAAGGACGAAGCGGTTTCGCCGGTCATAGGCGTCATGCTCATGATCGTCGTCACGGTCATTGTTGCAGCCGTCGTCTCCGCTTTTGCCGGAGGGTACGCCAATGATGACAAAAAAGCACCGACCGCTGTGATCTCCTGTAAAGCGCTTCCGGATGGACTCTTGTTCACGGTTGAGTCGGGCGAGTATCTGGAATTGATCGACTGCAATCTCATACTCCAAAACGGTGAGGATACGAGACGATTTACCGGTGCAACCGAACTACGTAAAGTGGATCCTATAGTGTGGCCAGAGATTACGGATTTTGAACTTAATGTTGGAAATCAATTTTACCTCAAAGCCGACAATGACGGAAGCACTGTCGAAGGGGGGTACATGGGTTGGACGGATCCGAATTTTTACCTCACCAGAGATGAAATCGGGACTTACAGGATAGTTGACAGGGAAAGCGGACAGACAATCTCTTCTGGAGTGATTAAGGCATGATAAATTATCCGCACATGAACGACCGGGCCGTCTCTCCGGTCATCGGCGTGATGCTGATGCTGGTTGTGACGATAGTCGTGGCTGCCGTGGTCTCCGGCCTGGCAAGCGATATGGGGGGGCTTGACGGGAAGACAGGACCTAGTGTCATCCTGGACTCACGGATGGATCTGGAATCGAGTGGAATAACCGTTCTGTATGAACTTGTAACTTCCGACCCCGAGATGTGGTGGTTGCCGCCGCCCGAACCCGCGGGTTTTGCGACACAAACACTGGATATTCCTACAGGAGGACCGCGGGATCCCCATGGGCTCATCTTCACCAGTCTGGGAGGCGATGCATTCGATCTTAAAGATCTTCAGATGAGCGTAAGCTCGAACAATCTGGCCGCACAGATCGATTACAACAGCATAAGGGATCAAGTACCGTCAAGCCTTCCTACGCTCAGTACGGTAGTCGGGGGCAATATCGTCGCATCAGTCACCGTACTAACGCCGGGTTACACCGAAGCGGATGTAAGGAATCTGCTCGCCTCACTCACTCTGGAGGACTATCAGCAGTATATCACGAGCATGGATAGGTATTTCGTCAAGATAGATCCTGAAACGGCGGATGATACGATTATACGTCCGGGAGACCAGTTCCAGTTTATAACCGATCCTCCTAGTGCCCTAACCGGACTGGGCGCCAAAGAGTGGACAATCAAATGTAAAAATGATGGCGTAACTGAGAGTTTTCGCATAGAACGCGGATCGGGAAGTGAATGGGTATTATCACACAAACCGTCAGGAGCAGTCCTGGCGAAAGGTGCGTTTGAGTTCCCGGATACGTGAAGGATAAAGGAACAATGCAGATCGAAAAAAGATTGGAAAATGGTGAAAAGAATGAAGATAAATGAGAGTGGAGTCTCCCCCGTCATAGGCGTTATGCTTATGATCGTGGTGACTGTTGTCATTGCAGCCATCGTATCAGCCTTTGCGGGCGGGATGACCGGTGGGCAGGACACCGCACCGACGGCATCGATTCAGTGTAAGATTGTAAAAGAGGATGCGAACAATGCTACGCTCACATTCAAACATATCTCAGGTGATTCGATAAATACAGCGGATCTGAGAATATTTGTGAGTTATACCAATTCTACAGGGCCTCATCTGACAAGGACTTCAGGGGAACCGGTCAGCAGCCTTAAGGATTCCAAAGGAAATTCTGTAATCGCCATCGTACCCTACCTGACCGATGTCAAGGTCGGCGATGTTGGTGCCGGCACCACGAATTTTGGTAAATTCATGTGGAAGGCAGGCCAGATCCTTTCGTCGGGAAACAGCGATGGATTCGAAAAAATCACAGGAGTTTCGCCGTCCAGTATTGAACTGGGGGACAAATTCAACATAAAACTTGTAGACACTAACTCCCAAAAGGCGATATTCGACCAGGATGTGACTGTAGCATGAAGGGAGAATATATGAATGAAGATGCAGTCTCTCCGGTCATCGGCGTGATGCTGATGATCGTCGTGACCGTCATCATCGCGGCGGTCGTCTCCGCGTTCGCGGGTGGCATGAGTGCAAGCGAGAACAAAGTGCCAAATGCGGCGTTCACGGTGCACACGGATACTACCGACAAAGAAAACGGTACGATCGCCTTCCACCACCGGGGCGGCGACGAGTTGATGCTTGATGAGATCCTCATTCAGCTCGAGTACAAAGATAAGAGTATCACGCTTTCGAACCTCGATAAGAGGAACAACCCCCGTCACAAGAACGATTACTACCTCAAAAAACTCGGCGAAGATGACAAAGATGACGATAAAGTCGTGTTCATAAAAGGAGGCGACCGGCTCGTGCTGAGGTGCGATAAAAACGATTACGAAAAGGAGAAGTTTATCTTCCAGCCCGATGGAGCCGCAGCAGACTTCACGATCCCGTACTACGGCCACATCAAGTACATGATCCTTGATAAGGAGAGTGCAAAGGCCATCCAGACAGGAGAATTCGTGCTCCGCTGAAATGATTGTACAACATCTTCCAAAACCTCTCTTCTAATATTTTAGTGAATTCTTTACAAGCCGAAGGTTTTTTCCACCAGGCTGATAGGTAGGATTACCAATTTTTGTCGAAGATACACCCGGAGACCGTCCAAAATTTATATCGAGTTCTTTGAATCGTACGAATTTTGGGGTTATGGACGCCAGTCTGTATAAATATCAAGGTAAATGGAGACGAAGACCATCGGGCGAGCAAGACAGATGGGTGTAAAGGTTCGAAGGATCCTCTCTCCATAAAGACAAAAACAATCGTTTTTTCGAAAAAAAACCCGTTCGAAGATTTGTTTGCGGAAATTTCAATGAAGGAGGCGGCACCGATCTGGTCACTGCGGGGAGTGTTTTCCACAAAGAGGCTAAGTTGTTCTGGGCCTGAACGATCTGCCGTCTGGATGAGAATTTTGAGGAGCTGGTCCAAAAGAAGAACCCGCCTATCCTCTCGGTCCCCGAAAAAGGCACCCCTGTGATCTGTCGGAAACCCGACCGCCTGGATCCCCTGACGGATCGTATCCCCCGATCACGTTGAAATGCATTGCACGGGGAAATCCAGAAAATATTAGGTGGAGAAAGGCCTCCGTCCTGTTCGGGGCATGCATGGCTTCGGCCGGCGTCCGGAAGCGTACTGGAATTCGCCGGATCACGAGAAAAAAAGAGGCGACCAGCCGGCCGCCTCAAGTTCCATCCTGCTTGATCACCGCACCTCCGGGTTCAGCCGAAGGCGTAGAGCACGCCGTTGTTGCCGACGGTAAAGACGCGGCCGTCATGGACCGAGGGGGTTGCACCGCCCTGGGGGTAGAACCAGACGATATTGCCAGTGGAGGCGTTGAGGGCGAACGTCCGGTCGTAATTGAAGAGGGTGCCGTTAGAAGATTCTCCGCCCACGTAGACCTTGCCATCTGCTACCGCGACCGAACATGTCCAGCCGCCGATGTTGTACGTTGTATTGGTCGCCCAGATCGGGGTACCCGTCAGCGCATCGAAGCAGTAGGTCTGGTGAGGGCTGAAACCCTCGCAGCCACCGGTCACGTAGACCTTGTCGTAGGCGATCGCCGGCGTGGAGTCGGTCCGTTGAATCGGTTGCTGCCAGATGATCTCCCCGGTCGCCTTTGAGAGCGCCGCAATCTCACCGTTGCCGCCGAAGTTGTAGGTCGTGACGTAGACCAGATTCCCGGCGACACTTGCACTGCCGCAGCAGTTCTGCGCGAGAGTGCCGTTGTGCCAGATCTGGGCCCCGGTTTCTGCATTCACCGCGTATACGTGCCCTCCTGAGGACCAACTGGTCAGGTACACCGCACCGTCGTCATACGCTGGCGTTCCCTGCGCGTACCCCACTACATTGAACGTCCACTTGATCGTGCCGTTCTCCTCGTACAGGCAGTAGTAATGCCCTCCGTCCCAGTCGCTACAGAAGACCAGACCGTCGGCGATTGCCGGGCCGCCGTTACAGGACGAACTTCCGCTCGGGGTTGAGAAATTCCAGACGTAACTCCCATCTGTGGCGTTGATCTTTTTGGTCTCATTCGCGGTGGAGGTGTAGACGAAGCCGTTGTGGTATGCCGGAGAGGACCAGGATCCCCAGTCCGGTTGAGGAATACTTGTGTTCCAGAGCACCTGGCCGGTACATTCGTCGAGAGCGGAGAGATTGGTGTCGCCGCTCCCGTCAAAGCCGACATAACCGTTATACACGAAGACCTTGCCGTCCGCAAAGACAGTCGAAGACGCTCCGAGAGCCTTGATGTCAGCCGACCATGCAAGCGTGTTTGTGTCCGGGGCGGGCCCGGTCGCAAAGCCGGTGTGCTGCACATCCTTGGCAAACTGCTCCCACGAATCGCTGGGACCGGAGGTGCCGACCTGTTGCAGGTCAAACGCCGTCAAATCCCTGGAAGCGACCGGGTACATGGCTTCATAGTCCGCGGAGGTCAGTGTCGGTGCTTGATACCCCTCAGTGGGAATCTGGTCGCCACCTACCATGAACTGCCCGTTCTGCGGATAACTTCCCGCCGCTACCGCCGGCGCACAGAGCGCCAGCACCATGAGTGCCGCCAGTATCGGCAGCACCATTCTTTTCCTCATTTGATGTTCCTCCATAGTTTTTCTGATGAACAGGGCCGAAACGAGGCGGCATACGGCACCCGGCACC
>JBAYPC010000247.1:0-4885 GCA_041677905.1 Alkalispirochaeta sp.
AACAAGGAGGCCGGTACGTACTACTCTGCCGCCACAGGAGAACCCCTTTTCAGCTCAGAGGCGAAATTTGACAGTGGTACCGGCTGGCCCAGCTTTTTCCAGCCGCTTAAACCCGACGCGGTCCGCTATCACGTGGACAAGAGTTACGGAATGGTCCGGGTCGAAGTTGTGGACAGTCTCAGCGGTTCCCACCTGGGGCACGTCTTCACGGATGGCCCTGAACCTACGGGTCTTCGGTACTGTCTCAATTCGGCGTCATTGGTCTTTGTACCGGAAGGCGAAGAACCGCCGCCCCTTATCACCGACGAGCTGTAAGAAGCTCTAAGAAGCTGTAAGACGGCGACCAGGAAGGCAACCGAGCCACGCTCCGAGGTAACACCTGCGGTCTAACTTCGCCACGAGCACACCCATTGCTACGAGCATACCCATTGCTACGAGCATACCCATTGCTACGAGCACACCCGTTGCCACGAGCACACCCATTGCCGCTAGTGTAACCAAATTGACTGATCGTGGTTATAGTAAGTAGACCGAGCACACACCAATGATTTTTGCCCCGGGGATTTTACCTCCTTTGCCCCGGGGCTTTTTTATGCACTCACCTGGCGCCTGCCGTCCTTACAGCGTTCGCAGAACGGCGGACCCGTAGGTGAAACCGCCGCCGAAAGCGGTAATACCGAAAAACTGACCGCTCGTCCGGTTGGGTAGAATTTCACTCAGACAGATCGGAATAGTGCTGGAGGAGGTGTTACCGTTGTCGGCGATGTTACTGTACATTCTCGACTGAGGAACTTTCATCCGCTGCCGAATGGCGTTGATAATCCGCTGGTTGGCCTGGTGGGGAATGTAGAGGTCAAGCGCGTCCGGACGAACACCGGCAGCTTCGGCGCTTTCACTCAAAGTCTGTATCATCGACTTCACCGCTTCCAGGTATACCGTCGGGCCGTCCATCGTAATGGTCTGATCTGTTTCCAGAGGTACCCGCAAAGAGTCTCCCGATTCACCCTTTGCCGCAATCACCGGGCGATCCACCGATGCCGCGGCAGTCAAGGCCACAGGGGACGCGGCTCCACCCAGAAGAGTTGCCGTTGCGGCGTCGCCGAATATCGGTGCGGTTCCCCCGTCGTTCATGTCCAGTCTGGGGCTCAGGACTTCACTGGTTACCAGAAGGACCATCTTTTCAGGACTGTTACTGAGGTAGTCCCAGGCGGTCTGAAGGCCGTAGACAAAGCCCGAACAGGCGGCGTTGATATCAAACGCCGGGCAGGAAACCGATTTCTTCGTCTCTTTTGCCAGGTTGTACTGAAGAAGGGTTGCCATGGACGGTGTGGTGCTGGTGGGCGTTCCCGTCGAGAAAACGATCATGCCCAGATCGGACACATCCACACTGTGAGCGGCCAGAACGTCCCGGGACGCATCTACTGCTAACGTCAGCGCATCTTCTCCGGGTGCTACCCAGTAGCGCCGTTCAATACCGGTACGTTTTCTGATGTCATCGCCGTCCCAGTCGGGTGCCATCGCCGCAATTTCGCTGTTTTCGACCAACCGCGACCCCTTCCTTACGGCAGTCCCCGCTATAAGACAGACACCGGCGGTCGAACGGGGCCGCCCGGCGCCAGCTACGCCGGCCTTAGCCCCAGTGCCGGCCCCAGCCCCAGCCCCGGGTGTGCCCTCGGTACGGACTATATCGGCCAGCCCCGTAATTACCGGAGTCCCCGGGTTCTCCCGGGTCATCGGTTTGACGTGGACCGGCGCGTCTTCGGCAGTTCGAACCCGGATAATCGGGGTTCCCACCGGCACGTTGTCGCCCTCTTCAACAAGCAGCTCCACAACTGTCCCCGACACCGGAGACTTCAGTTCCGCCGCCGCCTTGTCCGCTTCAACCTCAGCCAGAAGGTCTCCGTCGGTCACCACATCACCGGGGCCGACCGTCCATTCCACAACCGTTACCGTTTCATCGGAGGGGCTGGACCCGATCGCCTCCACCTCAAACACCCCCGCCTCACCGGCCTCGTCGTGCTTCCAGACGACCGAGCCCCCCAGCAGGTCCACCGCCGTTTCCAGGATACGGCGGTACGACGGCAAGACATCCAACTGGTTGCCGAAATTACAGGGTACGTAGGTGTCCCCCCGGGTCACCCGCCGGGCGGCCACGTGGCGGCGACTCTTTTCCACAACCGTAGCCAGAACCTCGGCACCAAAACCGGCGGTGTGGTTGTCTTCATGAGTGACAATACAGCGACCCGTCTTTTCAACGCTGCCGACGACAGCCTCTTCATCCCAGGGAACAAGGCTGCGTAAGTCGATCAGATCAACGGACACACCGTGGACCGCCAGCTCATCGGCTGCCCGCTCCGCCAGAGGAACGGTGTTGCCGTAGGCGACCACCGTCAGATCGGAACCTTCACGGAGCTTCCGTGATACCCCCAGCGGTACAAGCTGCTTTGCCACGTCGCCACTGGTCATCCGCGCCCGGTCGTTCAGCTGGTTTTTCGGATAAAAGAAAATGGTAGGCCGCTCAGACTCAAAAGCCGCGTTCAGAAGACCCGCCGCGTCCCCGGCGGAGGAGGGCATGAAGACATCCACCCCCGGCGTGTGAGCCGCCAGCGCTTCCAGAGTTGATGCGTGAAACGGACCCAGACCGGGCCGGTACCCGCCGGCGGTCACCATGACAATAACCGGTACGTTCCAGCCCCCGTCGGTACGCCAGTACATGCTGCCCAGCTCAGCAAAAATCTGGTTGTATGCGATAGGAAGAAAGTCGGCAAACTGGAGAAACGCCACCGGCCGCCCCCCGGCAAGAGCACGGCCAATAGAGACACCGAGGATAAGCGATTCGCTGAGGGGACTGTTCTTGATCCGCCCGCCGTACTTACCGCCGAGACCCTTGGTAATACCGAAGACATCTCCCTTGGGATCCTCAATATCCTCACCAAAGAGCGTCACCCTGGGGTCCGCCGCCATCCGGGCATCAAGGACCTCCCGGATCGCCTCCAGCATCACCAGTTCCGCCGCACCGGACCCGGTGTACTCACTCTTTCGGTCTTCCAGACGGGCGGGAAGGGGCGCCTTTGCGCCGTGAGTCGGCACAGGCTCGGGACTGCGCTGGGCCCGCCGCGCCTCGTCCTGCAGATGGCCCCGAATCTCGTCCTCTTCATCGGCCAGTTCAGCCTCCTCCACCCCCGCCTCAAGAAGCTGCGCCCGTAGTAACGCAACGGGATCACCCGTTCTGGCGGCCTCGGAAATCTCGTCGGGATTCCGGTATACCCGCTGATCATCGGCATTGGTGTGGTTGTGAAGACGCTCCACCGAAAAAATCACAATTCCCGGTCCCCGGTCCTTCCTGATTCCGGCGACAACCTCTCCAAAACCATCTACGGCGGTAACCGCATTGCGGCCGTCTATTCGCGTAATGGGGATCCCGTAAAACTCCTCGGCTTCCCCGTCGGGCCGGGAGTAAAACGTCTGCCCCTCCGTCCTGGTCGATATGGCGTATTTGTTGTCCTGCACCACAAAGAGGACCGGAAGCTGCTCCCGTACGGCGTGACCAATCGCCTCAATAACCTCACTCTCCTGGGTCATTCCCTCACCAAGGGCGCACAGGACAAGAGGAGAACCGGCGGCATCCTTTATTACCTCCGCCACCCCCACCGCCTGAAGAGCACTGTTCCCGACGGGCCCTACAATACTCAATATCTTGCGGGCCGGATCACTCATATGGGCGTTCATTTGCCGCCCCCGGGAGTGAGACCCATCCTTGTTAAAGAGACTCAGAAAGAACATGTAGGGACTGATGCCCCGGGCAAGCATAAGCGCCTTGTCCCGGTAATGGCAGTGCAGCCAGTCGTCGTCGGTTAGATGGGGAAACAGAGCGATGGAACCTTCGTGGCCGGCTCCGGAGACGTGAAAAAACGCCTCGCCTCGGGACGTGTAGCTCTGCTCGATCTGGTCCATGTGACGGGCCGTGATCATAGTCGAATATAGGGACCGTAACGTTTCGATATTGTTTAGTGTTTTTGTAGCCATAATATCTCCCGGAACGAACTATACCACGCTCTTTATTCGGTCGTCGACCGCCTGACGCCCATTGGACGCCCACCTGCCATCCAACTATCCCCACCTGCTCGGGTAGTCGACGAACCGGCGGGAAGGGTACTATATTACTACAGTAATATACGGAGGTTTCTCATGAGCGGCACCAGCAACGGCAGTACCAGCAGCAACGGCAGCACCAGCAGCACCAACAGTTACGGCACAAAGAAGACGTTGGCCACGGCCCTTGGAGACGTTGAATACCACAGCATCCCCCATCTGGCGGACACGGCGTTCCCAAACGTCGCCCATTTGCCGTTTTCTATCCGGGTCCTTCTGGAATCAATCCTGCGCCATGAAGACGGATTCGAAGTAACCAAAGAACACATTGATGCAATCGGTTCGTATAACCCAAAAAATCCGGCCAAAGTGGAAATCCCCTTCAAACCGGCCCGGGTCCTGCTGCAGGACTTCACCGGCGTGCCCAGCGTCGTCGACCTGGCGGCAATGCGCAACGCCGTTGCACGCCTGGGCGGAGACCCCGCCAAGATCAACCCCGAACTTCCGGTGGACCTCGTCATCGACCACTCCGTACAGGTAGATTTTTTTAACAGCTCCGAGGCACTCCGGCAAAACGCAGAACTCGAGTTCCAGCGCAACCGGGAACGCTACGAGTTTCTCCGTTGGGGGCAGGGCGCATTCAAGAACTTTTCCGTCGTCCCCCCCGCCAGCGGTATCTGCCACCAGGTCAACCTGGAGTACCTTGGTAAAGGCGTCCAGGTCCGCGAAGCAACCACCGGTGAAAAAGCCGGTAAAACCAACGCAAAAGTCGCCTATTTTGACTCCCTCGTCG
>JBAYPC010000248.1:0-4875 GCA_041677905.1 Alkalispirochaeta sp.
CAAATAGAAAATCAACTTCCAGGGCATGGTACCTCCTAAAACTCTCCAACTTAGTGCCGAAAACTGCGCTGTCCGGTGAAACACATGGTTGCACCGAATGCGTTAACCGTTTCTATTACTGCGTAGTCCCGCAGCGCTCCACCGGGCTGAAGAATGGCGGTTACCCCCT
The DNA here is from genome assembly GCA_041677905.1 of Alkalispirochaeta sp. Lineage (GTDB taxonomy): Bacteria > Spirochaetota > Spirochaetia > DSM-27196 > Alkalispirochaetaceae > Alkalispirochaeta. The sequence continues at coordinate 170 of JBAYPC010000248.1, forward strand.
CGGAGAGCCCGACTTCGGCGCCATCCGGGAAAGGGAAAAACCCATCGGATACCATGACCGCTCCAGTCAGGCCGCCATGCTCCGCTGCAGACGCAGACAAAAACCGTTCCCGCTCTGCCTGCGGCATTTCCTCAATACTCCGTCCCGTTTCTCTGAAGGCGAACCGGTCGGCCAACTTCCAGTATGCCTTATCCCGGGCAATTCGTGCTACACCTACCCTGTCCTGTTCGCCTGTGCCGATCGCCACCGTCTGCCGGTCTTTCACGTAAATCACCGAATTACTGGTAATTCCGCTTTCAACGAGCCATCCAAACCGCATGTCCGCCTTTTCCCGTGCCGAAGGTTCTCGTTTCACCTGGTATTCCCGGCCGTCCCTGTCGATTCGGGCGGGAGTGAGGTCTTCGGTGGATAGCAGTTTGGGCACATATGACCACTGGGTGACGACGCCGCCGTCGATCAGGCTTTTGAACTCTACGTACCGTTGGCCCACGTACGTTTCCAGTCGGTCCATCGCCTGGATTTTCAGAAGGCGCAGGTTCTTCTTCCGGGAAAACACGTCCAGCGCTTCCGGCGAGTACTCCGGTGCTACGACCAGTTCGGCATAGTACGCAACAATTTGCTCTGCCGTCTCTCCGTCGACTTCCCTGTTGAGTCCGATAGCACCGCCAAAGGCCGCGATACGGTCGGCCATCAGCGCCTTTTGATATGCATCGGCCGGACTGGAACCCAGGGCGACCCCGCAGGGGTTGTTGTGTTTGACGATAACACACGCCGGAGAATCGGAAAAATACCGGAGGATGTTGAGAGCCGCGTCGGCGTCGGTGATGTTGATCTTTCCGGGGTGCTTCCCGCTCTGGAGCAGCTCGGCGGCGGTCACCAGGGACCGTTCCGGGGCGATCTGCCGAACTTCACCGAGAATGAGGTTGCCGTTTACCGGTCGGTAGAGTGCCGCCTCCTGGTCGGGGTTCTCCCCGTAGCGCAGACCTTTTTCTTCGCCGTTAACCACCCAGGTGACTTTACGGTAGACCAGCGTCTGCGCATCAGCACCTGATCCAAAGGTTATCCGCATATCATCGGGAAAGGAGTCGGTCCGGACTGTACGGTAGATCGAACTCACGACGAACGCTCCAGATTGTACACGCTGTTCCAGTCGGTTTGGCGGATGTAGCTGCCCATGGCACCGGCTATGGCGTTTTCGTAGCGGGAAGTATAGCGAAATGCCTTTGCCGCCAGGTCCGCCCGAAAAGAGAGCGTTGTAGACCCGTTATGGTCGCGAAGTTCCGTCAAAAGCGTCGGGTAGTCTTCTGGGTCACAGACCGCTGCAACGCGGAGGAAATTCTTTGCCGAAGACCGGAGCATGGCGGGCCCGCCGATGTCGATGTGAGTGCGCAGGTCTTCAACGGTCGTACCTTCGGTGCCGGCCAGGTCTTCAAAGGGATAGAAGTTGCATATCGTCAGGTCAAAAACCGTCGCCTTTTGGGCAGCAACATCGGCCTGGTGGTCCGGGTTGTACCGTTCACTCAGAATTCCCAGATAGATCCGGAAGTCCAGAGTCTTTACCAGTCCCCCCTGCATTTCCGGCTGTCCCGTGTACTCGGCCACCTCTTTCAGTTGGTGCGTCTTACCCTCCGCTTCAGCGCTCTCCTGGAGGGCGCGGTAGGTACCGCCGCTGGCGTATACCGTCAGTTCCGGCAATATACCCCAGAGGGACGCCGCAAGTTCAGAGATGCCCTCTTTGTCTGCTACGCTGATCAAGGCGTTTCTACACGGCACCAGGTCATCGCTTCGAAGGACCCGGTTAAGAGCCATGGCTCTCCCCTGTTTTCTGTGCCGAGATCGCCTCTGCGGCAGCAACGGTGTTGAACAACAGCATCGTTCTGGTCATCGGTCCTACACCGCCGGGTACAGGCGTAATGGCGGACGCCTTTGTCGAGACGCCTTCAAAATTGACGTCACCAACGAGACGGTACCCCTTCTTCCGGGACGGATCGTCCACGCGGTTGACTCCGACGTCGATGACAACGGCACCGTTTTTGACCATGTCGGCCCGGACAAACTCGGCAACACCAATGGCGGCAACCAGGATGTCCGCCTGCCGGGTCATGGCACCGATATCCGGCGTTCGGGAGTGGCAGATCGTAACCGTGGCGTTTCCGCCTTTTTGTTTCAGGGCCAGCAGATTAGCCAGGGGTTTACCGACTATGTTGCTCCGCCCGAGAATGACCACGTGTTTTCCCGCCGGATCGTGCCCGCTTCTCAAAAGCATCTGCACAACGCCGTGGGGCGTGCACGGAAGCAGTGTAGGCAGACCGGTGAGCATCTTCCCCAATGACAGCGGATGAAACCCGTCAACGTCCTTTTCCGGGGCGATGCGCTGGAGTATGCGGTCGCTGTCGATGTGATCCGGCAGGGGAAGCTGTACAAGAATACCGTGAACGGAGGCATCGGCGTTCAGACTATCTACCAAAGCCACAAGTTCATCTTCACCGGTCGCTGCGGAAAGGTGGTGGTCAAAACTGCGAATCCCCACCTTCTCGCAGTCCCGCTCTTTGGCGGTAACGTAGGACAGGCTTGCCGGATTTTCACCAACCAGAACTACCGCCAGGCCCGGCGGCGTTCCCTTCTCCGTGAGGGCCTTGATGCGCACGCCCAGTTCGTCCTGGATTTCACGGGCAATTTCTTTTCCATCAATAATCTGTGCAGACATGTATTTATTGTACACGAGTCAACTGCCGTTGTCAGGTCATATTGTCAGGCCATCCTCGGCGTGATAGTATTGGCGACGCAAGGAGATAGAGAGTATTGCCGAACACCAGAAGTACCAAACACCTGCCTCGCTCTAAGTCCATCGTATCGATGTTGCTTGTCGTTCTACTGTTGACCGTTGCGGGGACGGTATCGGCACAAAACGCGGAGGGAGAACAGTTTCAGCCGACCTACTCGTTAGGTGACCAGATGCTATCGCTCAATATAGGCGCCATTTACCCCCTCTTTTACACCGGCGGGCCCGGCGGGGTGGAAGATGCCAACCTCACTGTAGGCGGTACGGGGCACCTGCAGTGGAGCGGTTTTCTGAACAACAACATTGCCATAGGTGGTGAATTTGGAGGTATGTTCGCCTTCAGCCCAAACGGAAACACCCTCTTCATGATTCCCCTGGCCGCCCGGTTCACCTACTTTCTCCGGTCCTACCCCTTTGAATTTCCCTTGAGCCTGGCAGCGGGTATCAACTTCAGCCGGTTTGAAGAGAGTTTTAAGACCGATCCCATTCTCATTCCGGGCATTGGTTTTTACTGGAACTACACGACCGAATGGGCTTTCGGGCTGGATATGCGCTGGTGGTGGGTCCCGCAGATCTACACCGGTCCCACCCCTCCCAGTGAGGACACCAGGTTTGGTAACTTTCTCTCCTCAACTTTATCGGTTATGTACCGGTTCTAGGAGTCTTGACCAATGAATCGACGACCTCAGCTGTTACTGTTTAGTATTACCATCGTTCTTGTACTGGCCCTGTCCGGGTGCAGTGAAGGTGAACTGGGTATTTTTTCCACTATTGCCATTGAAGAGGCGACCAAAAAAAACAACCTTGTTGACAACGCCACCACGTCGGGTCTGGTGAAAGGTTTGTTTAACGGCACGGAACGCTACGTTGTCAAGGCGGGTACCAAGGTGTTTACCCGTCCGGTGTCGGGAAATGACTGGACTGAGATATCTGCCCCGGGTGGGCGTCTGGCCCTTTTTGTGGCGGGTAGAAATGATACTGCCACGCCGGCTGGACTCGGCGGCGATGAACCGACGGCAGCGGTAGGTGAAGTCTACGCCGTCTATCAGAGTGGCAGCTCCGACGATACCGCTGTCTACCGTCTCAGTGGAAACCTGGCATGGACACAGGCGGTCTATACCCCCCCTTCCGGCACCAAGATCAACGGCATGATCGGCGTTGATAACGTTGTGTTTGTATCGACGTTTACGTCGCCGACGGACCAAAAATTGCTGGCCTGGTCCGATGAAATCGGTTCTGTCCCGACCGTCGCCATCACCGGTTTTAACGATGCCATCCAGGACGGCGTTCGCGCCGGCGGAGTTGGGTCGGATTACTACCTGGTCGGAAAAAGTTCCGTTCTGGCGCATGTCGGTACTGGCCCCGCAACTACGGCAACGCCCTTTAACACCACCACCACCAGCCCCCAGCCCCGGGGAATCGCCTACAGCGATCATGGCGGTGGCGGTGGTATCCTTGCCGTAGCCGACCGGGTCGACGGCAGGATATTCGTTGCTCCCGCTCCCACCACACCCGGGTCGCTTCCCTCTTCTTGGAAACTCGCCGGAACGGTCGGCCGTCCCGCGACAGACATCATCTGGGTCAGTAAACTGAACGGCAGCACCGGCGCATTTCTCGTTGGAACGGCAAGTGATGCAATTTTCAAGAACGACGGTCGGGGTTACTACCAAGGAACCATAAGCGGCACTATCGGTACCTACACAATTTCGTTGACCAACGATCTGGGCAACAACTACAAGGCCAGCGATCTGGCCGTATCGTCAATACTCCAGTTTCGCCATTTCGGAAAAGGCACCGTCTTTGCCCTGACCGGCGGTCGCGGCCTCTGGTCTACCGCCTATCCCGACAGCGCCGATCCGACGTGGCGGTGGGAGTAGAGTCGTAGATCATTAGGTCAATGACGTTTCACGGGAGTCCGTGCAGG
>JBAYPC010000249.1:0-4869 GCA_041677905.1 Alkalispirochaeta sp.
ACCTTTCTGGACGTCACCGTTTTTCAGATAGCTCGACCCGATGTAGAACAGAATTTCCGACATCTGAGGATGCCGGGGAATCTCTTTCAGTACCTGGGAAAAATGCCTGATTGTCCGGCCGGTATCACCGCTTTCAAAGTAACAGCGTCCCAATTGGACCTGCGCTTTGAATTTGTACTCTTTGTCGTCCGGGAAGTTCAGAACTTCCTGAAACCCCTTGATAGCTTCAGCAAAGTTGTCGTTTGCAAATGCGCTTTCTGCCTCAAAGAAGACCGTTCCCGCATCTGAAAGTTCTTCTCGGACCCGCGGTTCCTCTCCCGAAGAAGCCGGGGTGGTCCGCTCACCCCCGTGGTGAGCCTGTACCGTTTCAGACTGTTCCGCCCGGCCGAGGTACCGCCGTGCGTCTTCCACGTGGCGACCATCGGGATACAGTTCCAGGTAACGTCTCCAGATATATGCGGCATGGGCAAACTGTTTGTTCCGAAAGTAAAACGACGCGCTATGATGAAGGCCTTCAGCCGGATCGATCTGGTCATGTTGGTTCAACATGGACGAGACCTTGGAGTGTATCCGCCTGAGCTGATTGGAAAAGACTTTCAGCATCTTGATGATAATACGGGTATTGGATGAAACAACCTGCTCGAATTCGGGCACCGAGAACTGTACGACGTCGGAATCGGACAGTACGAGGGCATCTTCCTCGCGAGGAAAGCGTCCCAGGGCACTTTTTACCCCAAAAAACTCCCCGGTTTGAATGAGGTCGTTAATCTCCTGGCCCGTTTCGATGTCTTTCGACCGGAGAACGATGCGTCCGGATTTTAAAATGTAAATCCGTTCGTCAACGTCTCCCTGAAAGTAGACAACCGAATCGGTCTTAAAACGGACTGGCTTCGGCAAGGCTGACGCACTCCTGAAACAACTGTATCCACTAACCATTCAAAAATCAAGACCGAAACTGTTGCTCCCGTTTACACCATTGACTACTATGAAGGTACCAATATGGAGTTACCGTGACTGCTATAGTTGAACGCCTCGGGCAAGGGGTCTTTGATCGTGCACGAAATTTTGCCTACGCCATGGGTTTCTTTCTCCTGGTGCTCAAAGAGTCGTTTTTCTATTTCCGGACAAAGCAGTCCCGACGGGTGTTGACGTTTCAGATTCTCTTCACCGGAATAGAGGCACTTCCGGTCATCACAATTCTCAGTCTTGGACTCGGTGCAATTATCATCATACAGGGCGTCTCCCTGTTGCCGCAGTTCGGGCAGGGACAACTGGTGTACGTCATCCTGATCACCGTTATTACCCGAGAACTGGGTCCTATTCTCACCGCTTTCATCATCGCCGCCCGTTCAGGCACGGCAATCGCCACAGAACTGGGGAACATGGTGGTCAATCATGAAATAGAGGCGTATATCGCCAACGGTATTGATCCCATCGGTTATCTGGCGGCGCCTCGTTTTATCGGAGTCACCGTTTCTTTGATACTGCTGAATGTGTATTTCAACATCTTCGGTCTGCTCGGTTCGTTCGTGGTTACCTCTCTGGTTACTACAATCGATTTCAAAGACTACTTTTTCAATTTGATGAACGCTATGTCCGTTGCCGATATCATTTTTTCGTTTCTGAAAAGCGCCGTATCGGGAATGATCATCTCAACGGTGGCGATCTACTACGGCCTGAAGGTTGAACAGGCTTCAACGGAAGTACCGGTCATGGCAATAAAGTCGGTTGGTCAGGGTTTTATCCTTCTGATCCTCGCCAATGCGTTCCTCACGGTAATGTTCTACCTCGGGACGTAATGAAGGGACGTAACGGAAGTCTATGAGGATCGTACTGGACCATGTGTCCTATTCCAGTGGAAACACCGTTCTCATCGATGATGTTTCCTGTGAACTGGAAGAAGGTGTTGCCGTTCTGGTCATGGGGCCAAGTGGTTCCGGCAAGACGCTGCTCATGAAGGTTATGGCCAGTATTCTCCCGCCGAGTTCCGGTGAAATCCGGTACGGGGAGAAAGCTCTTTCAACGATGAGTGACCGGGAGTTACAGAAAATACGAACCGGTCAGGGTTTTGTCTTTCAGGATGCTGCACTCTGGCAGAATCTGACGGTCTATCAGAATCTCGCTCTTCCTTTGGAATACCACTACCCCCGTCGCGGCGCAGCTCAGATCCGGTCCCATATTCTCGCGCTCTGCCGCAAAATGGACTTCCAGGAAGACCTCTCCCACCGTCCAACTCTCCTTTCGGCGGGTGAACGGAAGGTTGCCTCAATTCTGCGTGCTCTGGTACTGGACCCGCATACCGTCTATATGGATGAACCCAGCGCCGGACTCGACTCGGCATCGTCGGCCTATCTGCTGGATATCCTCAAGGACCTCAAACGAAAGGGAAAAACTCTGATTATTGGAGGCCACGACAGTCAGATAGCCTCGATGATCGCCGACCGCATTCTCGTCATGGACGAGGGTCGTCTGGTAGCTTACGACACCGTTCAAAATCTGGTACGCACAGATAACAGACGTATTCGTGCGATCCTTTCTGATGTCTTTGATTTGAGTTCAACCTACGATGCGGATATACTCGATATTCTGGGAAGTAGCGACGGTGATCCTTTTGCATAGAAAAAATCGTATGCACAGTAGAAGCGGCTCTTTCAGGGGGACGAGATGAGATTTCGGATAAAATACGCCCAACAGATTGTTGGAATTTTCGTCCTGGTCGCTGCCGTGGCGTTGGCGCTGGTCGTAGTGTTCATGGGGGCAAACCAGCGGTGGTTTGCCAGAAACTACGCCTACTACAGTGTTTTCCCCAGCGCCGATGGTATCAGCAAAGGTATGGCCATCAAGTACAAGGGCTTTGAAATCGGACGGGTTACCGAACTGGAGCTGACCGACGACGATCAGGTTCGGGTGGACTTCTTCGTCCAGGATACGTTTCATGAAAAAGTGGTGCCTTACAGCGTTCTCCAGCTCCAGACAAATCCCCTCGGTCTCGGCGGAGGCATGGTATTTCACGTGGGTAAAGGCACCGGACCGTCTCTGGATGAAGGCTCTCTGATTCCGTCCCTCAACAGTGCGGCCGGTCAGGCTATAGTAGCAGCCGGCGATGTCACCTTGCCTGCAGGCGGCGACAGCATCGGCAATATCATCGCCCAGGTCGAGCCGGTTCTCCGAAATGTGAATACCCTGCTCGTTTCAGTGGACAGGACGCTGGGTCACGTAAACCGGGCCCTCTCGGGTGATCAGTCCGAACCGCTCGGTCTGACCCTGGCTCAGGTCAACGACCTCCTGGCGGAAGTCGAGATTACGCTGGTCGAGACTCGGCACCAGAGCAATCAGCTTTTGGCCGGCTTGAATGTGATTACCGGAAACCTTGAGGCCACTACTGCTGAGTTGAGAGATCCTACCGGCCTCGTTCCCCGCCTGCTCGACGCAGACGGGTCTATCGCAACGTTCCTGGATGACAACGACCGCCTTTTCAACCAGGTAGAACAGATGCTGATCACCATTAACGCCAGTCTTGATGAGGTAGAACAGTTTTCCGGGTTCATAAACAACACCCAACCGCAAATTCTCGGCCTCCTTGATGAAAGCCGTGCGGCCATCAACACGGGACAGGACGTACTGGAGGGTCTCAGTAACAACCCGCTGATTCGTGGCGGTATTACCAGGGAAGTCACCCAACCTTCAACATTTCAGAGTTATCGTGATGCCCAGTTCTAGAAAAAAACACCCTGAAACGGCGGTATTTTCAAAGTACGGTCGTTACGTCACCAGAGTCGGTACTGCCGTTACGGTACTGCTGGTCCTCTTCAACTTTGGGAGCTGTTCTTCCAGTCCAAAACAGCCCGATGCCGAGTTGGCCCGGAAAAACAGGGCAGCCGGATATACGGAATTTGGAAACACCTACTTTCAGGATGCAAATTTTCCTATGGCCATGAACTTCTTTGAGCTGGCCCTCCGGGAGAATACCGCGGTAGACAACCTGCCGGGTATTGCAAAATCCTACAACTCCATCGGCCGGGTCTACACCGCCACCGGTAACTACACCGAAGCGGAAGAGAACTACCGCCTCGCCATGGAGTTCGCCGTCCTTGCCGAAGACTCCGACCAGATCGTCCAGACTCACATAAACCGGGGTGACCTGGCGTTGCGTCGGGATGATCCGGCGACAGCAAAAGAGGAACTTGAACGGGCAAAAGAAATCGCCGATCCCGGCGGCGGAACGAACACATCAATTCTGTATCACAACCTGGGGATCCTCTACGCCCGGGAGGGAGACTTCACCCGCGCGGTAAAACACATTGAAACGGCCTTGATCGAGAATGAAAAAAACCGCCGCTGGTCCGAGTTGGCCGGAAACTACTACATGCTCGCCTCCATCGCCTCGCGGCAGAAAGACTTTGATACGGCCGAGGCCCACGCCCTATCTGCATTGAAATACGACAAGCGGGCGGAGAACAGTCCCGGTATCGCCGCCGATCTGTCCGCCCTGGGCCGTATCAGCGAACACACAGGAAAGGACGAAGACGCCTACCAGTACTATCTGCGCTCACTGCGGATACACCTGTCCATAAATGCCGCACCGGAAAGTGTGGATTTACTGGACAGACTTTCCGGTGTCTCTCTACGGACCGGCCGTACCGATGAGGCTCAACGCTTCAGGGATGAAGCTGAGCGCATCCGCCGGCAGTTGGAGGAACGGTAATGGCCGAATCCCGTTTCACCCGTCTTCTGCTTGGGTACAAGCGCCTGGGCGTGGCACTGCTCGGAATGATCGGTGTCATTCTGCTGCTTCTGGCGGTGGCGTTGGTTCTCAGTACGCCTCTGTGGTTTCTCGCCACCCATTTTCCCGCAGTCTTTAACGGTCTC
>JBAYPC010000250.1:0-4857 GCA_041677905.1 Alkalispirochaeta sp.
GACTGTGGCGTGACATTCTATCGCAATAATAAACACCATAATGTGGGTAATTTCTACCATTGTAGTTGCGGCCGGCCTGGTCGGCCTGGTCACTGCGGCCATCGGTTCATAGAAACGATAGAATAGCTTCATACTTTCTTTATATCGCTCCCGTATCCTCTCTACCAGATAGATTAACAGGAGGCGTACAATGAAACGTACCATAGTGACAGGAAGTATTTTAATGGCCCTCGCCGTAACAGGCGTGAGCGCGCAGACGATGATGGGGGGACCCGGCGGCTGGGGACCCGGCAACTGGGACACCGGCAGCTGTGGCCCTGGAGGTCGGGGATTCGGTTATGCCCGTACCAACGAACAGATCGAATCGGTCAAACAGTCAGGACGGCTCGTTCTCACGGCAGGCGAGCTCCCGACGTTGTCGGTCGGAAATACCGACTACACCCTTCGTATTCACCCGGCTATCACCAATGAGGTCGAACTGAAAAGCGGTCAGACGATCACCGTTGAAGGTGATCTGGTAGAGGTAACGAGTCGTGATCTGATGACGACCTATCGCATCATCCACGTCACCGCTCTTGAGTCCGGAGGGACAAGGGTCATTGCCCCGGACACCGATTTCTACGGACCTGGTGCCGGGTACGGTCGCCATGGCGGTCGCGGCGGCCGTCAATCCGACGGTACCTGGCGCCGCGCTCCCAATCAGCAGACCGTTCCGCGACAGGACAACCGCCGTCGGTAAATGTCGGCACCAGCACGGCAGAACGATACCGTACAGTACACCCTTAAAGTGGTACAATAGGTGTCAACGATGGCTACCATACTGATCGTGGAAGATGAAGTGGAGCTCAACCACATGGTTGGGGACTACCTGAAACGTGCCGGTCACTCGATCCGGCACGCCTATGACGGATCGGGCGCGGTAAAGGAAGTATTCCAGAACCCGCCCGATCTTGTCGTGCTGGACCTGAACCTGCCGGGACTGGCCGGAATCGACGTGGCCCGGACGGTAACGGACCAGACCGGAATTCCGATCATCATCGTCAGCGCCCGGGGTGAGGAAGAGGATCGGTTGGCGGGGTTTTCTGCCGGTGTGGACGACTACATGGTGAAACCGTTCAGCCTGCCGGAACTGCAGATGCGCATTGCCGCCGTGCTCCGTCGCACCGCCGAGTTCCCGAAAACACCCGCAAACGCACCTGACGGTGCGACACACCCCCATCACCCCAAGCACTCCCAACAACCCGAACACCCCCAACCGACCAGATTCTCCGTCGGCGACCTGGTTATTGACGAGGATAGAAGAAGTGTCACCGTCGGTGGAACTACAGCAGAGCTCACGGCGGCACAATTCGATATTCTTGCCGCAATGGCCCGCTCGCCGGGAAGGGTATTCACCCGGGCTAAACTGTTGGAGACCTTTCAGGACCACGCCTTCGAGGGATACGAACGGACCGTCGATGTACATATCGGAAAAATCAGAAAACAGATCGAGGACGATCCGTCGGAACCAACTCGTCTGACAACCGTTTGGGGCGTCGGATACCGCCTGGAGGAATCGTGAAATTCGGACTTACCCCGCGACTGATTGCCAGCCATGCCGGGGTGTCTCTACTGGCGCTTCTGGTGTTTACCGGCGTCATCATCGGCACAACAAGCCGACAGGCCGTCCGGACCGGTGTCGATGTAGACCGGGCAACGGCGTTGCGACTTGCCCCCTGGTTTCAGGAGTTCTACCGGACCAACCGGTCCTGGGACGGGCTGAGCGCCACAGGTAACTGGGAACGTCAGCCCACCCAGCGTTCGAAGATGCACATGATGCCGATGATGACTCGCCGCGGGGGCGCTCCGTTCCCCTCACAACTGCTGGAACAACCCATGCTTATCGTCTCGGCAAACGGTGTCGAGCTGTACCGGCGAGGATTTCCGACGGATCGGGAGACGGGTCAGGAAAAAACGGTGCCGCACCGTCTGGACCCGACGGCGGGGGTCCCTATTCAACTACCCCGGGGAGATACTGTGTACCTCTTTATAGGCGGCATGATCGCGGAAGAACACAATCCCCTGTCGACCATATTCCGGCGAAGTACCATCCGGGCCGCTGCAATTACCGGTGTTGCCCTTCTGCTGTCCGTACTGGTCATGAGTATCGTCTGGGTTCGTTGGCTCCTGCGTCCCATCCGGGATCTCGAAGCGGCTACCAGAGAGATTACCCGCGGGAATTACACCGGCAGAGTCACCGTTCCCCCAGGAAAGCACGAGTTGACCGACCTGGTGCTGCGCTTTAATGCAATGGCGGTTGAGGTTGAGGCCCAGGAGCAGAGCCGCCGCCGTTTTGTCGGGGATGCGGCTCATGAACTGCGAACCCCAATTTCCCTGTTGGCAACCCGCATCGAAATGCTCAAAGAGGGAATCTACCGGCCTGACGGGACTCAGTGGGACGCACTGGGCCGTGATGTCGGCCGGCTGAACAGACTCGTCGACGAATTGCAGACCCTTGCCAGGGCAGACGCCGGGAAACTCTCGCTGACCACTGAACCGTGGAAAATAAAAGACGCTATCGATACGGTGTGTCACCACATGGTGCCGGCGGCCGACGAAAAAGGCGTGGCAATTACGGTGCGGATGAACGACCAGATCGGCGAAGAGTACCTGCTGGTCGACCCCGAACGGTTTCGGCAGATCATGGCAAACTTGATCGGAAACGCGCTGCGTTACACCGAACCCGGTTCAGAGGTGATCGTTGAAGTCCTCAGCCATGAAGATAGCCGGGAAGGGAATGACTTTGTGAATGACTTTGTGGAAGTGGCCGTAGAAGACCCCGGTCCCGGAATAGCCGAGGCCGACCGGAAGCGGGTCTTTGAGCGCTTTGTCCGCCTGGACGACGGCCGAGACCGGTCCGGCGGCGGTTCCGGTCTGGGCCTGGCCATTACTGCAGAACTGGTCCGTATGCACGGCGGCACCATCCACATTGAATCGGCCCGGTACAGCAGCAGCGGAGCCAGATTTGTAGTCACCGTTGCCCGCTCTGCCACCTCTTCCATCTCTACTGTTTCTACTAACCATACCAACTCTACTCGCTCAGCTGCAGCCTTCCCTCGGGACCAATAGTCCGGTAAAAACAGCGCTTTCGGTGCACTCCATGACTGTCGGTTGTGTGACAAACTCCCTCACCCAGCAAACGCACCCTGTACAGGAATGCGTCCTGATCGCAGTCCAACCGTATTTCTTCAACGACAAGGACGTCCCCGCTGGTCTCTCCCTTCTTCCACAACGTATTCCGGCTGGTACTCCAGAAATGGGCGTATCCGGTCTTCCGGGTCGCATCGTAGGCGTCCCGGTTGGTATACGCCACCATAAGAACGGTGTCCGATGACGCTTCCTGGACGACCACCGGAAGCAGACCGCCCCGTTTTTCAAACTGAGGAGCCGTAACACTCCCCTCTTCCAGGATTCGGTCCATCACATTCGGTCCGCCGATATCTCGTCGGTACTGCATTCCATCAAAATGAACCATCAACAACGCCTCATAGGCCCTGAAACGCGCCTGATCCAGGTCCTCGCCCCAAGCGGATACCGCAAGCACCCGCCCTCCGCCGGTCACAAGAGAGGAAGCACTCCCAGGACGTTCTGCTTCAGAAGATCCGCTTTTTACTCCGTCATAAAAAACCCTGGCATCTCCGGTGCCGCCCATTCTCGTGCCGCCCATTCCGGTATCGTCGATTCGGATCGGCAAACCCCGACTGAACGGACCGGGATACCCGGCGGATGCCGCGACGACCGTACACGCTGCACCGGAACGTATGCCGAACCCCGACTCCTTCACCGCGTCCATCAACCGGCCGTCCGCCAGACCCTTCAGAAGCTGGTAAAAATCACCCTGAATCATCGGCATGATTGCCTGCGTCTCAGGGTCACCAAACCGGACGTTGTACTCCAGCGCCCACGGCCCCCCTTCACCAACCATCAACCCGATAAACAACGCACCCCGGAATACCCAGTCCCGCTCCCGGATACCTTGGACCGACGGCACAACAATGGCTTCTTCTATTCGGTCCAGCAACTGTGAATCAATTTCCGGGTTAGGAACCACGACACCCATACCACCAGTATTGGCACCACCATTGCCGTCCTCTAACGCGTTGTGGTCCTGCGATGTCGGCATAATGACGTACCCCGACTCATCCACAAGAACGACGATAGACGCTTCGTGCCCTTCGAGATACTCCTCCACCACAATAGTGGTACCGGCGTCCCCATACAGCCGGTCCCGCATCATCGATTCAACGGCAGCCTCGGCCTGCCTCCGGGACCGGCAGACCGCAACACCCTTACCAGAGGTAAGACCGTCGGCTTTGACAACGACGGAATCCCCAAAGAAATCCAGTGCCTCATAGGCCTCGGAAATGGTGGTACAGATGCGGTAGTCTGCCGTAGGTACGCCGTGTTCAACCATAAAACCCTTGGCAAAGGCCTTGCTGCCTTCCAGTCGGGCCGCTTCAGCCGACGGCCCCACCACCGACACCCCCCCGGCCCGCAATGAGTCGGCAAAGCCATGTACCAGCGGCTCTTCCGGGCCGATCACGACAAGATCGTACCCCCCGTCCACGATTTCACCCACCGACAGAAGAGGAAGACACTCCAGCCCGATATCCCTGGCCACCCCGGGGTTTCCAGGACTCACGATCACCCGGTCGATCACACGGTCCGCCCTCCGGTCCATACCGGCCCCTGCAGCGAGCCTCCACGCCAACGCGTGCTCCCGCCCACCGGCGCCGACGACAAGAACCTTCATGCCGACCCCCCTTCCAGCTCCCGCCGCAAAGCCTTAACCCTCACCCGGTGCCTCGCCGCAATCTC
>JBAYPC010000251.1:0-4854 GCA_041677905.1 Alkalispirochaeta sp.
ACCCATTCGAGTGTATCCGCCGGGTTATGGTTGTCTATCACCCGCGTCCGACTACCGGCCCTGGACGGGTGACGCGGATTTTCAACGGGTCTGGTTGAGTGTTCGTTCGCGCACCCTGATAGACCAGTCACGGCTCTACGAGCTCTGGGAGCTTCTGCCTCAGGTGGACCACATCCGCGGGGACATTCTGGAGGTCGGTGTTTGGCGCGGTGGCAGTGGTGCCCTTCTGGGGTTACGGGCAGCTGATTCGGTTACACCCGTCGGCCGGGAGAGACATCTCTTTCTGGCCGATACCTTTGCAGGTGTGGCCAAGGCGGGAAAGAGGGATCCCTATTACATCGGCGGGGAACACGCCGACACCAGTCTTGACAGTGTTGCAGAATTTCTCCATAGTCTGCCACTGACAAATGTTCAGTTACTTCCGGGGATATTCCCCGATGAAACGGCGCACCGCATTGCGGACCGGACGTTTGCCTTTTGCCATATCGATGTCGACGTTTACCAATCGGCTAAGGACGTCTTTGAATGGGTATGGCCTCGCGTTCCCCTGGGGGGAATCGTTGTTTTTGACGACTATGGGTTTTACGGCTGCGAGGGTGTTACGGCCCTGATTCACGAACTGAGATCGCGTATTGACGGTGTTACCGTCGGTAATCTCAATGGACATGCGGTGATCGTCCGTACTCAGGAGAGGCGTACGACACAATGATTAATAGGATTCTCGTGCTACTGGCGGCTGTTGCGGTGCTCGGATGCAGCACAACCGCAGTCGGGATTGTAAAAAAGACTGATGTAAGGCGTTTTGGATTTAGCTGGGACCGGACTGTGACGGAAAGGGAAGACCCCCTCAGTTACATAAACGTGTTGAACCTGCTTGAGAGTGACAAGCCCATGCTAGCTCTCTACCGGGAAGACCTGACCCATGACAAGGTAGTGGATTTCTTTGTGGATCTTACGGGATCACCGGATATTGCATTACCGATCCTGTACCACGCAGATCGGGCGGATATCTCGCTTTCGCTGGTGTTTTCGTTAAGCTGGGTTGAGAGTCGGTACGAGCCGGGAGCGGTCAACCGAAACACATCATCTGTGGATCGGGGCCTTTTTCAGCTAAATTCCCGAACCTTCGTCAACCTTTCTGAAGCTGATTTTTTTCATCCCGACACCAACACATACCACGGGATCACGTACCTTTCGTGGTGCCTGGAACACACCGATAGTGAGTGGGAGGCCGTTGCGGTGTACAACGCGGGCCTGACCCGGGTCCGGGCCGGGAAAACTCCCCAGTCGACACTAGTCTACGTCGACCGAATCCGTCAGTTTCGGACGCGGCTTGACCGGCAGTTTCGGCAATATATCTCTCAAGAGTTCCCTTTCCACAACACCTGATGGTACAGTGACGGCTTATGGTAGTAGTACTCGAGCAGGGCATCACTCAACGGGATAAACAGGCGCTCCGGACGTTCCTCGAACGGCGCGGATTTACGATTCGGGAAGTCGTTGGTGAAGCGGAGACGATCTTCGGGGCCGTCGGCAGCGTTCAGATGGATATCCGGGAAGTGGCGCAGCATTCGGGTGTTGCCAAAGTTGTTCCTATTTCGAAACCGTACAAACTTGCATCAAGAGAGTTCAAGAAAACCGACTCGGTTTTCCAGGTTGGGCCCGTCAAAGTCGGCGGTAATGGCCTGGTGGTCATTGCAGGGCCTTGTGCAGTGGAGAGTCGGACACAGATAATGGAAACTGCCGAAATCGTCGCCAATTCCGGGGGTGTCATGCTCCGAGGCGGTGCCTATAAACCGCGGACGTCTCCGTATTCATTTCAGGGATTGGGAAAAGAAGGCCTGGAATACCTGAAGGAAGCGGGGGAGCGTTTTGGTCTACCGGTTATTTCTGAAATTGTAAGCCCATCGCAGGTTGAAGTTATGCGGGACCTGGTAGATATGTTTCAGATTGGCGCCCGAAACATGCAGAACTTCGAGTTGCTCAAAACGGTCGGCGGTGAACACCGTCCGGTCATGCTCAAGCGGGGCCTGTCGGCAACTATTGAAGAGTGGCTTATGGCGGCAGAGTACCTTCTTGCCCACGGTGCGGAGGATATCATCCTCTGTGAACGGGGCATTCGGACCTTCGAGACCTTTACCCGCAACAGTCTGGATATCTCATCCATACCGGTTGTCAAGAAACTGAGCCACCTGCCGATCTTTGTTGATCCCAGCCACGCCACAGGTCTGCGGGACAAAGTGCTGCCGGTTGGTCTTGCCGGTGTCGCTGCCGGTGCCGACGGCCTGATCGTCGAAGTGCACCCCGAACCGGACAAGGCCCTCTCAGACGGACCTCAGACGCTGTATCCGGAGCAGTTTGAAAAGCTCATGCGGGATATCGAAGCAATGGCACCGGTAGTCGACCGAGAGATTGCCCGGCGGGAGAAGTCTATCCGGGTTGATCTGCGCGATGCCGCCGGTGACGGCCCGGCTGATAAAAAGGGCGGATCGGTCAGGGTGGCCTTTCAGGGGGCTCGGGGGGCGTACAGTGAAATCGCCTTGATGCGGTATTTTGACCTTGACGAAACGACCATTGACGCGGTGGCCCGCCACAGTTTCCGGGATGTATATGAGTCCCTTCTCACCGGAGAAGTCGACTTCGCCATAATTCCACTGGAAAATTCGCTGATGGGGTCTATCCACGAGAACTACGACTTGTTGTTGAAGTACCCGGACCTGCGGATTGTCGGGGATACCCAGATCAGGATTCAGCACAGTCTGATCGGTACGCCCGAGGCTACACTGGAGACGGTTCGGACGGTCATATCGCAGACTCCGGGGATAGAACAGTGCCGTGATTTTCTTGACGACCATGCCGATTGGGAAGTACGGCCGTATTACGATACCGCCGGAGCGGTGGAAAAGGTCAGGGATTCTGGTGACAGGACGCTGGCGGCAATTGCCCACGCCCAGACGGCCGGGTATTACGGCATGAAAGTACTGCGGGAAGGTATAGAAACGAACCCCCGGAATTACACTCGCTTTGCCATTCTGGCCAGGGAAGAGAATGCCGAAGCCCGGAATCCCGATATGGCGACGATTGTCTTTTCAACACCCGACACACCGGGTGCCCTTTTTGAGTGTATGCGCGTACTTGCGGATCGTGAGCTCAACCTGAAAAAGCTTGAATCTCGGCCTATACACGGTGAACCGTGGCGCTATATGTTCTACCTGGATGTGCAACTGCCGGAGACGCAGCAGCAGTTTATCGACGGTATGACCGCACTGGAGGCGGTCTCCAGGGATCTGAGAATTCTTGGGACCTACCGTTCTTCCCGATACTGACCGGATAACGCGGTACCGGGTGGGCGGTGTTATAAAGGTCCGCGCCCGTTTCAGTAGGCATCTTCCATGCCGAGTTTTCTGAGTTGCTGAATCTCCTCTGTTTTGGACACGTACTGTTGTGTCTTTTTCCGAGTTCGCAGCACGTGGTCTCTGATAGTGGTGATCTCCACGTTAGTTCCCCGCAGTTGAGACCACTGTTCCCGAGAAACTTCTGAACGGAAGTAGGTGTCCAGAGATTCAAAGCGGCGAACCACCACATTAAGCTCGTTAGTGTCTTTCATGACAAACTTCAGAATCGCGTCTTCCGACGACTCCTGCAGTTTGCGCCACGGTTGAGCCCCTTTGTTCAGAATACCTCCGTAGATCCGCGCCCGTCTGCGGATGGACGCAATGAAATCTTCGAAAACAATTTCGTCGGAACGGCGGGTATTCGTCGTCGCGTCCAGGTAGTCGACGACATAGACGTGAGACTCTTCGTCCTTTCCTCGCAGGTGGTCCCACAAGCGGCTCAGGAACTCACGGAATGTCAACTTTCTGCTTTCCAGAACGAGGGAGTTGTCCTCGAGTTTCTGAGCCCCCTCTTCCAGGGACCGGCTTGACGCTGCAAGCGAGCGGGCGGCATCCAGAAGCAGAGGTTTCAGATCAGGTCCCTTCTTGTCGGTAGTATCGGTTTGTTTCGGGAGAGAGAGACTTTCCAGGAGTGATTGCCGGTATCCTTCACCGTCGACGGGGTCGTTTTCAGCGAAAATCTCCAGCACAAGATCACGGGCAAAGGGCTGACCGGGAAGTACTTTGGGCAAGGCCGACTTCACCTTGCGGGCGGCGGCATCGTATTGTTCCCGGTCCGGCTGCTCCTGGACATCCGCCCGTTCCAGAACGTGCAGGCGAATCTGGAGCTTATAGGACTCCCGGTAATACGTGGTAATTTCTTTGAGCAACTTCTGGACGGTGGCGCTTATGCGGTTCAGCTGTTCCTGCGCGTCTTTTACAATGTTAATAGAGAGTTGATTGGAGCCGCGCTTGATCCCGATCAGCTGTTCCGCCAGTCCCCGGGTTGTCGGTTGGGTTGCCGTTTCTGAAAGGTTGCGCCAGTTGATGTACTTCACAAATTTTACGATTTCTTTCAGTGCCCGGAGGTTCAGGTTATCTAACGAGAAGTCGTAGTACTCCGTGAGAAATTCCATACGGGCCCGGTACTGACCGAGGCGTTCGCTGAGGGCTTTGTCTTTTTCGCTGTCCAGATAGGGCGCATCCGAGGGCACCGTCAGTTCGGCTACCCGTTCTTCATAGTGATAGGGATCTTCTCGTATGAGACCTTTCTTTTGGAGGGTAGTGTGAAGCGCTTCGAAGCTGGCGCGCATGCTCTTGAACTGCTCTTTCAACGCAGGCAGTACCTGAGTTTGCAGGTTTTCACCCCGAGCGGTAATGAGGGTTTCCAGTTGGGTTGTGAACTCATCCAGTTCGACCATGACCGGTAGTATACTAAACGGTCTGAAACATTTCAGTCACGTCCCTTCAAACGAAGCGG
>JBAYPC010000252.1:0-4821 GCA_041677905.1 Alkalispirochaeta sp.
ACTCTGGATCGCCCCCGTACGGCCGTGGGTGTTCGCTACAGAGCAACACCGGATACGCTTGAGCCGAATGCAGCGAAAGAGATTGCCCGGTATCTCGAAAGTCTTTTGATGAGTTCTCAGAATACGGAAGTAGTGGCCCTGATGCCGGCGGTTGGGCAGAACACGTCGGTTTCAGCCTCAGAAATACGAAAGGCAGGGGCAGAACTCACCGTTTCGCTGCTGGTTCACAGTGAAGACCGACGGATCGTTGTCACTTATGAAATTCTGCCGGAAAATATGGCGACGACGTTGGACCGAGGGACCATTGTCCGCAGCGGGAACGGCCGTATTCGCAGCGCTGTGCGGGAAATTGCCCGCCGGACCGAATCGTTCATTCCCGTCCGAGGTTTTGTGGTTGATCGAAGAGTCGACGAAGTACTGATCAGTATTGGAGGTGTGGACGCGGTGGAACCGGGGGATATGGTGGATGTTTACACCTCACCAGACGGGCGGTTCATCGGTTCGGCGGAAATCGACGAGACGGATGATCTGATTTCGGTGATGAGGTGGAAGCCTGACGGCCCGGACCTGATCGGTATTGGAGACCGGGTGGTGTTACAGCGAGGTTTGCCGGAGAGCGCCGATACGCCTGTCCCCGCTGAATCCCCTCCTGCGGCGGGACTTGTCCAGCGACTGTTCCGTCTCAGGTAGCTCTCTCAGGTAGCCCTCTGAAATAGCTCTCTGAGAGCTGCTGCGGAAGAGGGTGTACGTGAGGACCGGTTCCGGCGGGCCGCTAGGATTGACACGGCCCCTCTTTTTTGTCTATCTTTTTCAAAGCCATCCCCAAACTTCAGGAGGAAAATAGTATGAAAATTGCAATAAACGGTTTTGGCCGTATTGGGCGTAACGTATTCAAAATCGCATTGGAAAAGGGCGTCGACGTGGTTGCCCTGAACGATCTCACCGATACAAAAACACTTGCCCATCTGCTGAAATACGACTCAACACAGGGTAAGTTTAACGGAACTGTTGAGTACGACGATGAAAATCTCATCGTAAATGGTAAGAAGTACAAGGTGTGTTCCGAACGCAACCCTGCAGAAATTCCCTGGGGTGCAAACCCCGATGTTGTCATTGAGTCCACCGGTATCTTCACTACCAAGGAAGGTGCACGAGGCGGATACGGCGACCATGTGAAGAACGCAAAGTTTCCGGCCAAGAAAGTCATTCTTACGGTGCCCGCAAAAGACAAGATCGACAGGATGATTGTTTTGGGCGTCAACGACGGTGACTTGAAACCCACCGACATATTCGTGTCAAACGCCAGCTGCACCACAAACTGTCTTGCACCGATTGCCAAGGTTCTTGACGATGAATTTGGTATTGTTGAAGGGTTTATGACAACCGTTCATTCCTACACCAGTGATCAGGTCATTCTGGACGGTCCCCATAAAGACCTGCGGCGGGCCCGTTCGGCGGCACTGTCAATCATTCCGACCACTACCGGTGCAGCCCGGGCAGTAGGTAAAATACTTCCTCATCTGAACGGGAAGCTTGACGGTGTGGCAATGCGTGTTCCGACGGCGACCGGTTCTATTGTCGATCTGGTAGTAGACGTTAAGAAAGACGTAACAGTTGAGACGATCAACGCAGCCATGAAGAAGGCCGCTGAAGGTTCCATGAAGGGCATTCTGGAGTACACCGAAGATCCTATCGTGTCTGCCGACATCATTCACAACCCCCACAGTTCGGTTTTTGATGCTCAGAGCACCATGGTCATGGGCAGGAAAGTGAAAGTATTCTCCTGGTATGACAACGAGTGGGGCTACAGCGCCCGGGTCGTTGATCTCGCCCTTAAACTGGCGTAACACCGTATAAAAGATGACCCGGACTCTGTCGAGAGCTCCGGGTCATTTGGCATAAAAGGAACGAAATGAAACTTCGCACATTGAAAAACACCGACGTGAAAGGGAAGCGGGTTCTCATGCGGGCCGACTTCAACGTTCCGTTGAAGGAAGGTGTAATCACCGACGACACCCGGATTCAGGCAGCACTGCCGTCCATTCGGTACATCCTGAATCAGGGTGGGTCGTTGATTCTTATGAGTCATCTTGGCCGTCCCAAGGGAGAGAAGATTGCCGAGTTCAGCCTGGCACCCGTCGCCGTCCGTCTGGCGGAACTCCTGAAATGTGATGTCGTTATGGCAGACGAGGTCGTTGGAAGCGCGGTCACGGCACACGCCAAGGCGATGAAACCCGGCGATGTCATGTTACTGGAAAATCTCCGTTTTCATAAAGAAGAGACGTCTAATGATCCCGCCTTCGCCGAGCGCCTTGCAGGCCTGGGTGATGTCTATGTGAATGACGCTTTTGGGACTGCCCACCGGGCCCACGCTTCCACCCAAGGGGTGACGAAGTATCTCCCGTCGTGTGCAGGTTTTTTGATTGAAAAGGAAGTGTCATTCTTTCAACCCATTCTCGATAATCCCGATAAACCGCTTGTCGCCGTCATCGGCGGGGCAAAAGTGTCCTCAAAAATTGCGGTGCTGGAGAGTTTGCTTCCCAACTGCGCCGGCTTTGTGATTGGCGGCGGTATGGCGTATACCTTTCTGAAAGCTCAAGGACATAAAATCGGGAAAAGTCTTGTGGAAGACGACTACATTGAAACGGCTCGTCAGTTTCTTGAGGCGGCACAGAAACGAGGCGTCTCAGTCGTTCTTCCTCTTGATCACATTGTAGCGGCTGATTTCGCCGCAGATGCGGACCCGGAGCCGGTTGATGGTATCGATATACCTGCAGACCGGCTGGCCATGGACATTGGACCAAAAACTATCGCCGCGGCAAAATCGGTGATAGCGACGGCACGTACCATAATCTGGAACGGACCGATGGGGGTTTTTGAGTTCGACCGTTTTGCCAAGGGAACCAGAGAAATTGCCACGGCAATAGCCGATGCTTCGGCGGTCACCGTTGTCGGCGGAGGAGACTCTGTTGCTGCGACCAACAAATTCGGCCTTGCAGATAAAATGGACCACGTTTCGACCGGCGGAGGCGCATCTCTGGAATTTCTTGAAGGCAAGGTCTTGCCGGGTATTGTAGCACTGGAAGAAGGAGAGTAGACATGCGCAGACCGTATATCGCAGGTAACTGGAAAATGCACAAAAACAGGAGTGAAGCCAAGGCTCTTGCTCTTGCCTTGAAAGATCAGCTGGCAGATGTACCGCACCGATTACTTGTGGCTCCTTCGTTTACCAGTATTGAAACGGTTGCCGGTGTCCTTTCCGGGTCCAACATCGAAGTAGCCGCTCAGAACATGGCCGCTGCACGCGACGGAGCTCACACCGGAGAGGTTTCTCCGGGCATGATCAAGGATGTAGGCGCTACAACGGTTATTCTCGGTCACTCCGAACGCCGCCACGTTTACAACGAGTCCGATCGGCTTATCAACGAAAAGGTGCTGCTGGCTCTGGAAGAAGGGCTCGATGTAATTCTCTGTATCGGCGAAACGCTGGACGAACGAGAAGCCGGTCAGGTTGATGACGTAAACCGACGGCAGTTGACCAGCGGACTCACAGGCGTACCGGCCGAGAGTCTGAGTCGGTTTACCATCGCCTATGAACCGGTATGGGCGATTGGCACCGGAAAGACCGCCACGCCCGATGACGCAGATACGGTACACGCTGCAATTCGAAAAATTATGGCAGACTTGTACAATCAGGCGGCCGCCGACGCCATGGTTATTCAGTATGGTGGTTCGGTAAAACCGAATAACGTACGGAGTTTGATGGAAAAGGAAAATATTGACGGCGCACTTGTCGGCGGCGCGGCTCTCAAGGTTGAGACCTTCGCGGCGATAGCCCAATTCGATAGATAGACAGATAGCATAGACAGAGGGTTTCATGGGATTTTTTGGTATACTTTTAATGGTCATTTTTGTTGTCAGTTCCCTGCTTCTCATTGTGGTAATACTACTCCAGGATGAAGGGGGGGAGGGTCTCGGCGGCATTTTTGGTGGAGGCGGTTCTTCTCAGGTGGGAAACCGGAGCGGTAATATCCTGACTCGCGTTACCAGCGTCCTGGCGGCGGTCTTTCTGATCAGCTCGTTAGGTCTCGCCTGGTTAAACCGGACACCGAATACCGGAGATGTAGAAGCTGCAGCCCGTCGCCTGGAAGCACAAAGCGGCAATACGTCCGTTCAGTGGTGGGTTGTAGACGACGAGGACAACACGGAAAGCGAATAACGAAATGCGCGTTGCCGTAGTTTTCTTTTCCGGCTCCAGTCGCGACAGAATTGCGGACATTGCCCGTGGAGTAGTTGCCGGGATTGAGCGTGGCGGCCACCACGTCGACCTGATCGACGGTGATCGCTCCGCAGATGCAAAACTAACCGGATACCAGTACATCGCTCTCGGCGCCGGCGGTATATCTTTTTTTGGTGGCAAGATACCGCCTAAAGTGAGAGAATATCTTTCATCTGCAGGAATTGTTGGGGGTAAAAGATCCTTTGCCTTTACTACAAACCGTCCCTTCGGGGCATCCAAAGTCCTTCGCAACGTTATGAGCGCTATGGAACATGAGGGAATGTTCATTCGGTACTCTGAGGTTATCAGGTCCCGGACAGAAGCTGAAATAGTTGCGGAACGACTCAAACTGGATCATTGAGCAACTACTACAGCATTCTGGGCGTCGGCTCCGATGCCACCCGGGACGAAATCCGGAATGCCTACAGAAAACAGGTAAAAACGGTACATCCCGATGTCCATAACGGTGATCCCGGCAGTGTAGAGCGCATGAAAGCGGTTGTGCTGGCCTGGGAGGTCCTGGGTGATGAACGGCGCAGGGA
>JBAYPC010000253.1:0-4798 GCA_041677905.1 Alkalispirochaeta sp.
CAGGTCGGCGGACGATCACCGTTGCACCCGTGCCGAGCCCCGGTAAAGAGGCCACGACGGGTCAAACGACTCCGGAGCCCGCTCCAGCTCCCGCCCCGGCTCCTGCCGGGGCGGTTTCTTCACCCGCTCCTGCGACACCGTCAACTTCTTCTCCCGCAACTTCCGGTCGGCCTGCCAAGGCGCCGTCGGTTACGGAAAAGAGGCCGGAACCACGGCGAATCCGTGTCACCGAATACTGGATACAGTTGATCGCCTCTCCCAGTAGGGATCGGGTTGAATACGTTGAAGGACTGCTGGCCGACTACAGCCTGGGTGGCCGAGTGACGACCCGGGACGTGAACGGAGAACTCTACTACCGCCTAAGGGTAGGTCCCTACAAAGACCAACAGGAAGCCGAAAAGTTCCTTACGTGGATTCGGGATATCGACGGGTTTGAAGAGGCGTACATCAGCGAAGAGTATCCGCTACGAACGGTCAACGGGTAACGGGTTATCCTTAACCGAACGAAGCACTGAAAAGGACAATGACGAGTTGCGACAGTGTGCTTCTTCTTTCCGGTGGCCGGGGCCGCGGCAAAAGTACCGTATTGGAACGGGTATTCCAGGAGGCCGCTGCCGCAGGGATTGTCCTGGCCGGTGTGCTCTCCCGTCGGGTACCTTCGGGTATTCACGCTGTTCTGCTTCCGGATCAAACCGAATTCCCTCTGGCGTTGTACACAATCGACAGTCCAGCGGGTGAAATAACACTTGGTCCCTACCGGTTTTCTCGAGACGCTGTCACCCGGGTAAACGCCCACCTCTGTGGTGTCCCGGCGAATACCGATGCTGCAATCGTTGATGAGATAGGTCCCCTGGAACTGAAGCGGAGTGGGGGTTTCCTTCCCGGCCTGAACCATCTGTTGACCTTGCCCATCCCTCTCGTTGTTGTGATCCGGCCTGAACTGTTGACCGATCTGACTCAGTTGATAGAGAGGGCAGGCCGGCGAGTTGCCCATAAAATTGCCGATCCTCGCCCTTCAAAAGAAGCCGTTCGCATAATATGTGATTACATTACCTCCAGTGAGATGTTTTCGAGAAACGATGATCTGTGAACAGACCAAATCGTTTGGTGGATTTTCATACAAGGAGCTGGTGATATGAGCCAAGACGCAAGAAGGGCACGTGAAAAAGGTGGGCAAACCAAAAGCGCACAGGTGCTGGCAGGAATTACGATTATTGATCTTACTCAGGCGCTGGCAGGTCCGTACTGTACCCAGTTTCTCGCCGATCTGGGTGCTGAGGTGATTAAGATTGAACGCCCCGGCAGTGGTGACCAGTCCCGGGGGTGGGGCCCTCCGTTTATCGGCGATGAAAGCGCCTATTTCATGGGCACCAACCGGAACAAGTCCAGCCTTACCCTGGACCTCAAGCAGGAAGAGGGGCGGCAGGTTCTGTACCGCCTCATAGAAGAGGCGGACGTCCTGGTCCATAACGTTCCCCGAGAATCGTCCCGGAAGAAACTCGGTATCGACGCAGTGTCGGTCCGGCAGCGGAATCCCCGGATAATCTGGACGAGCATAAGCGGCTTCGGCCTCACCGGTCCGGAGGCGGAAAAGCCGGGGTACGATGTCATCGCCCAAGGTATGAGCGGGACCATGGCGCTGACCGGTGAGCCTGAACAGGGACCGGTACGGTTTCCCACGCCGATGGCGGACATATCGACGGGTATGTACGCCGCTATGGGGATTTTGGCAGCGCTGTACGAACGGGAGAAAAGCGGTCAGGGACAGGATATCGATGTTGCTCTGCTGGATTCACAGGCGACGTGGTTGAGTAATGTGGCCAGTGCCTATCTCGCTACCGGCAACGCCCCGCCCAAGCGCGGCAACGTCCATCCCAATATCGCCCCGTATCAGCCGTTTCGGGCCCAGGACGGTTGGTTTATTCTCGCGGCCGGTACGGAAGCGCACTGGAAGCACGTTGTTGGGGTCCTTGATGGGGCGGATACGATTGGGCGGGATGCACGGTTTGCCACCAATAAGGACCGGGTAGCCAACCGCCAAGCTCTAGAGGCCGTGCTGGAAGACCATTTTACCACGGCGTCGGTTAACCACTGGATCGGGACTTTTGAGGAAGCGGGTGTTCCCTGTGGTCCAATTCTTACACCCCCGGAGGTGTTGGATCATCCCCACCTTGCAGCACGGGAGATGGTTGTCACTATGGAACACGAAACGGCCGGTCAGGTTCGATCTCTGGGAAACCCGGTGAAGATGAGCCGGACGCCGCCGTCAGTCCGAAAGGCCGCACCGGTCCTTGGTGCCGATACCGAGACGATTCTGAAGAGACTCGGGTATGAAGCCGCCCGGATCGAACAGATGGCCCGGGACGGGGTGATTTAGTCGCACGATTAACCCTCTACCGCAGATGCTCTTCGATAAACCAGGGGATGACGTTCCAGTCATCCCCGCGGGGCAGGAGAATCCATTCACCGGTCACGAAGTCGTCGTCAATCTCATCAAAATCAAGTCCCTGCAGATGCACGTTGCTGTAGGTGCTGTACAAAACGTTGTCGAAGGTAAGACCCGTCCGGTTTACGATCTCTGCATTTCGGTAGGCCAAAAAGATCTGGGTGAGCTGCCAGACCGAATAGCTACTGTCCACATATTCAGCAAGGGTCTGCACTATGCCGTAGAGACGGTCCAGATTACCGGCGTGCAGTCCGTTCAGTTGATCTCTCAACGCCCCGAGTATCTCCTGTTGTCGTAAGGCCCGTTCAAAGTCGTTTGAGGTGTGCCTGGATCGAGCCAGCCGCAGAGCCTCTACACCGCCGAGGTGGTGGGTCCCCGCTTTGTAGTAGAGGGTACTCCATTGGCCGTCTTCGTAGACCCGGTAGGATGGATCAACAAGGGGTTCCTTCAGGGTTACTTCAATTCCTCCCAGGACGTCGATGATTTCGATAAAGGCGTACATGTCGACGGAGATCCAACCGTCGACAGGCAGGCCGATAAGGTCGGCGATCTCTTCGGTCAGGGCGTCGCTCCCGTAGATCTCATGGTAGTAGTTGAGTTTACGCTGCTTCCACCAGATATCCCGGGGGATGCTGATCATGGAAATGGTCTTTGCCGGAGACAGGTAGACCAGCATAATGGTATCCGCTTTGTCTTCATGGGTGCCGTAGAGGAGAATACTGGTGCCTTCCGAAGGGGATCGCCCACTCTGAAAGCCCGTAGGGAACCCGTCGGGCAGGCGATTTCGATCTTCGGTGGCGGTCGGTTTCTGGTCTCGTAGCTGTGCCAGAGGATCCTTCTCGGCGTGTTCAAGGCGGGTGATGACGATTTCGTTCTTGTCGGTCAGGTAAATCTCGCCGTTCTGTTTCTGAACTGCAAATGCACCAACCGAAGTTCCTTCCCGGCTGGTCAGGTCAAACATGAAGAAATCCAGTGTCTCTCGCGGTTCCTGCGCCATAGTCAAGTCGCGCTGCTTTAGGTACGCCTGAAAGGGGGGTTCCGAGACTATCTCCTGAAGACGTTCGATGGCTTCTCCGGTCGCCTTTTGCGCTGCGGTGCGCGGATCGGTCCGGGCGATACGCCGGTCCAGGAGGTGCCGGGCACCGTCAAACGAACTGGCCTCTTCACCGTCTACGGTGTACTCAAGCGGATTTCGCCGTAGGGTCATGGTGAACACGGGATCGCCGGTCAGATCGGTAAGAAACACCTGGGAAAAAAGGCCGTCAACTTCCGACTCTGGCCCCGGCAGCAGTCGTCGTTCACTCATGGTATCTCGGGTTTCCTGCCGCTGTATGTACGAACGGATACTGCGTTTTCCCCGTTCATACGTTTCGATCCGTCCGGCCACGGCGTCGAGAGCGTCCGGGAGAACCGACGGTATCGCCGTCAGGCTGGATACAGTCACCGTCTGATCGGTCAAGGTGGATAGAGAAGTGCCCTCAGGTGTGACGGTAATGGTCATCCAGACTGTTCCGTCGCGGTCGATAACGCGTTTCCGCAACCGCCCTGCCGACTGAAGTACCAGCCCCTGGTGCTTTTTCCTCAGGACAGGTTCAACGTCGACCGCCCAGACCGGGGCGATTGCCGACTCCAGGTCGGTCAGTTCTTTCTCCGTAGTGATCCTGTCGACACCACGGTAAAAGAGATCGTCCCGATACCGTCCAGCCTCCGTATCATCTCCCGTTTCGATCTGCTTGTCGGTAGAGTCAAAACGGTATAAACCGGGGCTCAAGTTTAAAAGGCGACGGACTTCCTGGAGATGGCCTGTTACAGTCCGCTGATTTGACTCAAGAAGGGTCCCCAGACGGTTTTGTTCTTCTATTTCGGTACGTAATCCCCGCTGGAGGGACTCAACCTGACGGTTCAGTCGGCCGACGCGGAAAAAAAGTCCGACAAGAAAGATGAGTAAAGCTGTGCTGCCGACGATCACCGTCACACGGAAGACCGTTCTGAAAGTACCGTTTTTCACAACAAGAAGCGCCATAATAGCAGAAGCCGGAACGAAACCACAATGTCGAACGGGAATACAACGGTCACATATAGCGGCTTCTTTTTACAGGTCATCTTCACGATATGTGACGGTGATTTCTGCGCGACGGTTGAGGTGCTGGTCGTCTTGGGAGCGGGTGACCGGAGCTGATGCGCCAAGGACCCGCCGTATTGGTGGTTCTTTCGGAGACCATCCCGCGTTTTCGGCGTAGGTGAGGACCGCCTGAATTCTCCCGGAACTGATCTGTTCCCGCCCGGCTTCACTTCCGAACAGAGCGGTATGTCCTTCCACTATCACTGCACCGATACGGTTCTGGTTATCCA
>JBAYPC010000254.1:0-4780 GCA_041677905.1 Alkalispirochaeta sp.
ACCGTCCTCGAAGGAGACATATTCGACACCGTCACCCTCCTGACCGACCGGACCCACCACGACCGCATCCTCGCCGCCGCAGGTGAAGCCGGATTCAACCTCCGCTCATATGAAGACGGCCGCATCGGAATCACCCTGGACGAACGCAGCACCGCAGAAGAGCTCACCCGCCTTCTGACCGCCCTATTGACAGCCCTGGGGATCGCCCCGGACACACCCCAGAGCTCCATCCAACAGCGCCTGACCAAAACCAGACACCGGCCAAAAGTACACCTGGAACGGACAACCCCCTACCTGACCGAACCGGTCTTCCACCGGTACCGCTCAGAAACCAACCTCCTGAGGTACATCACAACCCTGCAGAACCGGGACCTCTCCCTGGCAAACTCCATGATCGCCCTGGGCAGCTGCACCATGAAACTGAACCCCACCGCGGCCATGCAACCGATCACCTGGCCCGAGTTCGCCTCACTCCACCCCTACGCACCGGCGTGGCAGGCCGGCGGCTACCGCGTCCTGAAAGAAGAACTCTCCCAGTGGCTCAGTGACATCACCGGCTTCCACGGCTGCACACTCCAACCCAACAGCGGCGCCCACGGAGAGTACACCGGCCTTATGATCATCCGCGCCTGGCACCGCTCCCGGGGCGACCACCACCGGAAAGTCTGCCTCGTACCCGATTCCGCCCACGGCACCAACCCCGCCAGCGCCATCATGGCCGGCATGGACGTAGTCGTCGTCAACAGCGCTGCAAACGGAGACATCGACCTGGAAGACCTCAAAACCAAGGCCGATCAGTACGCCGATACCCTTGCCGCCATTATGATCACCTATCCCTCAACCCACGGCGTCTTTGAACCGGGCGTCAAAGAGGTCATGCGCATCGTCCACGACCACGGCGGACAAGTGTACATGGACGGAGCAAACATGAACGCCCAGGTCGGCATCACCAGCCCCGGAGACATCGGAGCCGACGTGTGCCACCTCAACCTGCACAAGACCTTCGCCATGCCCCACGGCGGCGGCGGCCCCGGCATCGGACCCGTCCTGACCGCAAAACACCTGACCCCCTTCCTGCCGGGAGTCTACGACAACCCCGGACCCACCGGCGTAGTCGTCGCTGGCCCCTTAGGAAGCGCGGGAATCCTGCCCATCGCCTACTCGTACATTGCCATGATGGGACCCGATGGCCTCAAACGAGCCACTGAACTTGCCATCCTCAACGCAAACTACATCGCCACCCGCCTGCGCCCCTACATCGACGTAGCATTTACCGGAGAACACGGCATGGTTGCCCACGAGTGCATCCTCGATTTCCGCAAATTCGAGCAGGAAAGCGGCATCACCGTAGAAGACGTGGCAAAACGACTGTCCGACTACGGCTTTCACGCGCCAACCATGTCCTGGCCACTCCACGCCTCACTCATGGTAGAACCCACCGAAAGTGAAGACAAAGGAGAACTGGACCGCTTCTGCGACGCCATGATCAGCATCGTCGGTGAAATTGAAGAAGTTCAGGCCGGCACCCTGCCCGCCGACGACAACCCCCTGGTCAACGCCCCGCACACCCTCTTGGACATGACCGGCGAATGGAACCACCCCTACAGCCGCGAACGCGCCGCCTACCCCGCCCCATGGACCAGAGAAAACAAGTTCTGGCCCACCGTCAGCCGCGTCGACAACGTACACGGCGACCGCAACCTGGCGTGCACCTGCGCACCCCTGGACGCCTATCGTGAGTCCCTCGCCTTTGAAACCATCAACCCGGAGGCCACCAGCACATAACGACACACCAACAGCCCGGCGCCAAAACAAGCCCCTTGTCAAAACGCTTGTCGAAACGTCGGGCCTGCAGTATAGTTTCACCGTTACCGGGCGTATAACTCAGTGGAAGAGTGCTACCTTCACACGGTAGAAGTCACTGGTTCAAATCCAGTTACGCCCAATCGTAAGACCTTGCGTTGCAAGGAATTACGGGAACCACCGGACAACCGGCGTTCTATGTAGTTCACGATTGTAACCGTTATTGTTACCGTTAAAACGGCACAAGCGGTTCGAGGGGGACACATGGCACGTCCGGCACGTCCATATGCGCTATACCGGCGCTATCGAACCAAAACAAAATATTCCTATTACGCACGTCTCCGAGATCCCGAAACAGGCAAGCTGACAAAAACCGTCGCCACCGGAAAAACGTCAAAGCGTGAGGCCGACGAATGGGTAAAGCGATACCTTGCCGGTCAGACCGTCGACGTTGATACGTCCGGCGCACCGGTAACGGTCCGGGAACTGGCCGCCGGATTCTGGGACCCATCCGGGCATTACGCGGAATCCCGCCGGGTACGCGGGTATCCTGTTTCCCGTGGGCACCTGGACATATCGGAAGGGTACACCCGGAATCATATCATACCGGCGTGGGGACCCGTCCCCGTTGCTGACATTACAACCGGTGCAATAGATCGATGGATAATTGATCTACACCAACGCGGGACCGTCGCACCGGCAACCGTGAACAAGATCCTTCAATGTTTCCGCTCCCTTCTGGATGGTGCGGTATCCGCTGGTCATATCGCGGACAATCCCGCGCGCGCCGTGAAACCGGTCCGGGTAGTCCACCGGGAGCGGGGCGTATTGACGGATGATGAAGTCCGGGAACTATTGCAATGGCCGGGGCCCTGGACCGACTACCGACACTACGCAATCAATACGTTGGCCTTTGCTACCGGCGCGAGAATCGGCGAGATCCGGGCCCTTCATGTAAAGGACGTTCACCCGGACCGTGTTGACATCCTTTATTCGTGGGAACAGGGCTACGGTATCAAAGCGCCGAAATATGGAAGCGTCCGGTCCGTTCCTATCTCGAAACACGTCTATTCAGTCTTAGAAAAGGTAGTCACCGATTACTACCCGACTTCCCTACTCTTTTACGGCGCAAAGTCACATGACCGCCCGGTATCGAAAAGCTGGATTGAAAAAGGTTTACACCGGGCACTTGTGCGAATGATGACGCCAGAGATCCCCGACGATACACCGGATGAAAAACGGGCGGAGATCGTCCAGACCGTGGAGAGCAATATCAAAGAGCGGAACATCGGCGTTCATTCCTGGCGACACAAGTTGAATACGGTACTACGTGCCGCCGGTGTACCTGACTCAAAGATCCGTCTATTGACCGGGCACCGTGGCCAGAGCATGACCGACCACTATACGCGGTATGCGGCGGCGGACTTCACGGATGTAAGAAATATCCAGACGGCACTATTGGAGGCCGTTTCGTGAATCGTCCACACCGCCGAAATCAGTACAGAGGTACGGGCCGGATTCAATTAGCGCCTTCACGGCAAGTCTTAATCCGGGCGGCGCGTCTATGCCGGGCCGCCGGGCTGGAATTACCGGCGCGATTGTATGAATTACGGGCGGAGAGAATGAAAACCGATCGTTGATCGGTAGAAATAACGTCCGCCGGTGACGTCGTTGAAGCGCGAACACCGAACGGACGGGAACAAAAAGTCCGGGGGCAGTATACCACCGGACGGAATCGGAGGTGTACCCATGAGAAAGGTACGACGAAAACGAACGGAGGAAAAACCGTTCATTGCATGGTGGGCAGTTGGTGAAATGTTGGCGTCCATGACCGATGACCAACTACAAACGCTTGACGGCCTGGTGTATCGGGAGACTTCCCGCCGGCGGAACGGGGAAGATCCCCGACAAGGTTGGTTACTGGGCGGACAGGCTCTACAGGCCGGGAGGATAGCACAGTGACCATTCAGAAAATTATTGAGTTTCTTGCCGACAAAATCAACGACGAAAAGAACTTTCCGCACGAGTTCCACCGAGGACGTGTTCTGGCGTTCGAATTTGCAGTGGATCTGTTGAAGGAACATCTGGCCGAAAAGGCCGAAGGGGCGACAAAATGACAGAGCGCGTCAACGTGTCCGAAATGTCCCCTGGCGATATCGGGTATCTACCGATGCAGGGCGAGCTTGTCCAGTTGAAAACCGGCGGTAAGTCCGGCGGTTGCGAGTATGACCGGTACCTTGCTCATTATGAGGGTACGCGGGAGGAATGGGACGCCGCCCCCGTTGTCGTTCTGGACACGGAAGAAATTTCACTATGAACAGCACCGGGGGCCGCTGGTCCCCGGTTTCATTCAGGGGGACCACATGAAAGAGATCCAACGAACCGCCGGAGGTGATATAACCCGCGTTCTGGCGTATCGTGACAACTATTCCTACCAGACCCGGCAATGGGTCCGATGGATGCAACAGACCGGCCAGCGGATCGATGAAACCGGTATCCGTGAGTATTTCCGCTGGCTGAATGATGATTCAGGACTTGCCGCCGGGACGATCCGCAACCGCCGGAGCGCCGTCAAGAAACGTGTCCGGCAGCTATACGCCGACGCGCCACCGGAAACCAAGATGCGAATTGAACAGATACTGACCGATATCGACGCCGATTTTTCGACCGCAGCGCCAACGGTGCAACCGGAGCCCGTATCAAGTGACCGTATCCTTTCACCGACGGAATACCGGGAAGCCTTACTCCGATGCCGGACCGACCGTCAACGGTGTTTTCTCATGGTGCTATGGGAAAGCGGTATGCGCGTATCCGAAGCAACCGGAATAACGCTTGATCGGTGCGAACTGACGCCGGAGGTGGTCCGGTGCAGGATTCTTGGCAAGGGCCGAAAGGAACGGACGGTGCGTATCCGCCGGGAACTGTACGACTATTGCCGGGACGTGTTCCGGGGGACGGTTTATCTACTCGAGACCGC
>JBAYPC010000255.1:0-4776 GCA_041677905.1 Alkalispirochaeta sp.
GTCCTGTTACGCCGGACTCCTTTTGGGGCGTACCTCTACGCCGTGGGTGGTAGTGAAGAAACGACGCGGCTGGCCGGTGTATCGGTAAACGGCGTCAAGCTTGGAACCTACGCTTTCAGCGGGCTCATGGCGGCAATCGGCGGAATTCTCTTGACGGCCCGCCTCTGGAGCGCCCAGCCCCAGGCCGCCACCGGCCTGGAGTTGCAGGCAATTGCGGCAACGGTGCTTGGCGGAGCCTCCCTGATGGGAGGGGTCGGAACGACGATCGGCACTGTCGCCGGTGCGCTGATCATGGGAGTACTTGCCAATGGGCTTAACCTGGCGGGTGTGTCCTCTTATTTCCAGCAGGTGATTACCGGTTCGATCTTTATCCTGGCGGTTCTTCTGGATATGTGGACAAAGCGTCGGTCCGTACCGACTTGACCGGCAACAATGCAGCAGCACAGGCAAAAACACAAGGAGCGGAGGAGTGAGACGATGAAATACTGGGTGTTCGGCAGCCTTAACGTGGACCTGGTGGTAGATGTCGACCGGTTTCCCGACCCCGGTGAGACCGTTCACGGTACGGGGTTTGGGACGTACCTCGGCGGAAAGGGCGGAAACCAGGCGATGGCTCTCGCCCGCCTCGGCGCCGCCCCGCACATGGTCGGCCGGGTTGGGTCTGACCAGTTTGGTGACCGTTACCGTGCCGCCCTTACCGACGCCGGGGGGAACACCGATTTTTTATCCACCGACCCCGATGAACCGACCGGTACCGCCTTGATTGAAGTGGCGTCGTCCGGGGATAACCGCATCGTCGTGGTCGCCGGGGCAAACGGTGCGTTATTGCCCCCGCTGGTAAAACCGGCCCTGGACTCGGTGGCTTCAGGAGACATCGTTCTGCTGCAGCTGGAGGTTCCCATGGAGACGGTTGAAACCGTTGCCAAGGCCGCCCACGCCGCAGGGGCGACGGTGATCCTTGACCCCGCCCCGGCGGCCCCAATCTCCGGGGAATTACTTCAGGTAATCGACTGGCTGACACCGAATGAACACGAAGCGTCCGTTCTCACCGGTATTGACACCTCCACCGAGGAAGGGCTCCGACGGGCGAGTGAAGAACTGATTTCCCGGGGCGTTTCCCGGGTTGTCGTCAAAGCGGGGAGCCGGGGCGCGTGGTATCAGCAGCGGGGAGGCGACGACCCTACCCTGGTACCTGGATTTTCCGTCGACGTGGTAG
This sequence comes from Alkalispirochaeta sp., assembly GCA_041677905.1. GTDB lineage: Bacteria > Spirochaetota > Spirochaetia > DSM-27196 > Alkalispirochaetaceae > Alkalispirochaeta. The sequence goes on from JBAYPC010000255.1 coordinate 1,217, forward strand.
ACACCACCGCCGCCGGCGACGCCTTCAACGGTGGGCTGGCCTGGGCGCTGGGTAGTGGTGCCGCCTTGGACACCTGCGCCAAAGCGGGAGGCGCCGCCGCGGGAGGTGCCGCCGCGGCGGAAATTGAAATAATCCGGCGCGCCTCGGCTGTTGCGGCTCTCAGCGTGACCGGTAAGGGGGCCCAGGGAGCGATGCCGACGGCAGACGAGGTAGCCGCCTTCCGTCCTTTCAAAGTTCGTTCATAGTTCTTTCAAAAATGGGTGATGCCCATTACTATCCTGGCTATGGCACAAAGGAAAACGTGGAAAGCGCAGGTAACAGAGTTCATACGGTCACGGACAAGCCCCTTCACCCTGGACGAGCTTCAGGCTCAGATGACGTCAAAGAGGTCCCGACGTTCACTGACGTTGTATCTGGAAGACTCGGGACTGACCGTTTCTCCTGACAGCCAACAGTACATACCGATAGGGTGGTTTTTACGAGAGGCCCGTATCCTGGTAAAACCGCAGGCCTGGGAAATAGCCGACGGCGTTCTGGCACCGGGACACCGGCTGCTGCCGCTGCATTACGTAGCTGTTCCCCCTTCAAAACTCACCTTTATGCCCGCCGCGACCGACTCCACCCCCTTCCCGCGCAAGACCGTTGCCGTCCCCCTCTCCCGGGCAATGACCTACTTCAGCCTCTTCGGATGGGAGATGATTCCAATTGTTCTCGGAACGGAGGACCGGGCCAACATGGACATCGACCTGTCCGACTCCCAGGATGCCGTGGTCAGACTGTCGGTCCTGGAAATTGGTGAGCTGTACCGCACCTCCGGTTTTAACGAGGGAGACTATCTGGAATGCCGCCTCGTTGACTGGTGGGATGGCGTCTTTACCGTCTCGGTCCGTAAAGCCGCCGAATTGACCGACGACGCCCGGAACGGGTGGAACGACACGTTGAAAGACGCCTTCGATCTCGTCTTCCGCCGTTTTGGTGCACCCGGGGACATCCCCACACAACTCAGCCATGCCTGGTATTTCGGAGCGACCGACGCCGGCAGCTCGTTCCTCAAGAACCCCGCCGGAACGGTCGGGGAACTTCTTGCGGCAAAAAACGACCTGCGCATCATATCCGTACCTCTCGTTCCTTCGGGCCTGGAAGGCGGTCTGGTCGGTTCCAGCATCTGGAATGACAACTTGGCTCCCGGTACCCCCGACGACTTCGACGACTTCGACGACTCCGACGACTTCGACGAAACCTACTACGACCTGGACGAGATTCTCTCCGACATAGGGGCTGCTCTTTCGGAAAGTGAAGTTGAAGGATACATGAGAGACGCCCTGTTTCACCGACAGGACTTTAACGACGTTATCCGCCGTATCTTTCCCAGGTCCTTTGTGCTCTTTGCAGATGAACGGCAGGAAGAAGAATTCTACGATGAGCTGGACAGGTTGTGGGTGGACGTCTGTGACGTCTATGACCCGGCAGACGACACCGATATCGGCCCCCTCCGCAGCCGACTGCTGAAACTGTACGACCGGCAGCTGAAGTGGATCCGCAACCTGGACGCCCGGGGAGTTGATCCTTCAGACCTTCCGGAAGAGGCGCTGTTCCACATGGGCAAATTTTTCGGGATGATCAGCGGAGCTATTGAGCTTCTCAATACCGATCTCGGCCATGAAGGGCAGGAACTCCAGCTCCTGGCCGAAAAACTGCCCGAGCTGGAACGGATTACCGAAGAACTGCTTGCCCAGGCAGATCCTGCTCCCGTCTATGAACTGAAAATCTCCCTGAAGGGTATCCGCCCGCCGATCTGGAGACGGATCCGGGTGCCCGGAGGAGTTACGCTGGACCGACTGCACCGTATTTTCCAGGTCGCCATGGGCTGGGACAACTCCCATCTCCACGCATTTATGATCCGGGGTGTTGATTACATTTCTGCAGACCTCTACGACGTAGACGGCGAACCGGAAGAAGAGTACACCCTCCACCAGCTTGGCCTGGCCACCAACAGCCACTTTACCTATACCTACGACTTCGGCGACGACTGGCGCCACGAAGTGGTCGTCTCAAAAATACTCGATCCCAAAGACCTCCCCGAAAGCGACAGAACCACCCCCCGCCTCATAACGGGTAAACGGGCGGCCCCCCCCGGAAGACTGCGGCGGCCCATACGGCTACTACCAGTTGGTCGAAATCCACAACGCCCGGACCGCGAACGACACTACCGGCTCTACCAACACCATCGGCTCCCCCGACGACGAACTGTCTGAGGACGACATCGATTTCTGGGATCCCGACTACTTTGACGCAGAGACGGTAAAGGCCTGGCTCGCTAAAACGTAAACTGACGTCATTGTTTTGACTGGTGGTGTGTTGAGTCTTCTGAACGCCTAGCTATCCATATTTTTTAAGGTTAAATATCAACGTTTTGCCAAGACCACATCGCGCTTATAACATGTGCCCAAACCAGATCATCCCGCCACAACTGACCTGGGACCGCAACCGTATACTATGAAATCACCGGCACCGAATAATCTCAATTTTAGCTGTCAAACGGCAATCGTCGTGCAGGTATTTGGATTCTCCCTCCACCGTCACCATCTTGCGGGCAATAATATCTTCCGACGACGTCCCCAGCATCAGTTCAAACTCGCCAGGCTCAACCACCCGCTGAAGGTCACCGTCACTCATGGATAGCATGTCCACCGGCACGGTAAACCGCAGCACAGCGGCACGACCCGAATCCAGTTTCACCCGTTGAAATGCTTTCAGCTCCTTTATCGGCCGCACCGTTGTAGCGTAGAGATCCCGCATGTAGAGTTGCACCGTTTCACTCCCCTTCCGGTTACCAATATTCCGGATACGACACGAAAGGTGAATGTCACCGTCCACCGGTACAATGTCCGCGGTGAGCTGCACGGAATCTACGGTGAAATTAGTATAGCTCAAACCAAAGCCAAAGGGATAAACACATCCAAACTCGCTCTGAGGAGCCACACCCGCCGACTTCAACTTGTGGTTATAAAAGTACGGCAGCACGCCAACATTCGCGACATAGGAGATCGGCAGTTTGCCTCCCGGGTTGACGTCGCCGAAAAGAGCGCTTGCAATGACATCTCCCCCTGTTTCTCCGGGCAGCCATCCTTCCAGAATTGCGGCAGCCTCTGTGAAGCCCCTCCCCAGATCGTAGGGCCGGCCATTAAAGAGAACAATTACCACCGGTTTACCCGTATCCAGCAGAGCATCAAGCAGTTCCTGCTGCAACCCCGGCAGTTTCAGACTGGTCACGTCGGACCCTTCACCGACGGTCCCGTTCTGAAAGAGACCGGCCATATCGCCCAGTACGGCAACAACCACATCTGCCTGTTTTGCCGTTGTGACTGCCGGTTCTATCTCACCGGAATCATCACTCAATACGGCTTTGTTTATAGACCGGTCCACCACAACATCCCCCGGGAATACCACAGGCTGGGCGTTCCGTTCCACTACTAGCCGGCAGCCCCAAGCGTGGGTAATTTCGGCCGCTCTGGCCCGTTCCCGAATAGCCTTCAACACAGTCATCGATAGTACCGGTA
>JBAYPC010000256.1:0-4746 GCA_041677905.1 Alkalispirochaeta sp.
CAGCGTGGCCGCTCCAATAATAGACGGCGTCGCGCCAAAAAGCCCCAGAATCGTACCGGCAAACGTCGCGCCAAGAGCCGATACCACCGCACCGATCACCACGACCGAATAGATCGCCGTTGCCGCAGCCTCATTAGCCGCCTGAGTGTCCCCCGCACCAATTCGCCTGCTGACAACACTGGCCGCACCCATCCCAAACGTCAGCCCCACCGCACCCACAAGCTGAAAAATGGGAAAGACAATACCCGTCGCCGCTACTAAAGTGGTATCCCGCAGCAGACTCACAAAAAACGTGTCCACCACGTTGTATATGGCAATCACCACCATACCGATAATGGCCGGCGCCGACAGCTTGAATAACGCACTGCCGATCGAACCATGGGCAAGCATGTCTATCCTTCTCGTCCTGTTCACTATCCCCTCTCTCCCTGAGCAATCCTGTCCGTAAGAAATTCGATATTGGCCGTCCGCTCATCCGGAAACAGAGCCACCAGCCGATGCGCCGTCACAATCAGCGCCACCGTCAACCGCTCCGCATCAGGCCTGCCGTCGGGAAATACCCTATCCCACACCGGCACAAACGCCCCACCCAACCACTTCCACCCCTCCGGCCTCAGCGGGTACGGCCTCGTATTCCGTTCATCCCGACACATCAACGACCGCCGCGACTCCCCGGACCGACTGATCCGCTCAACATCACCGTAGACCACATCCACCACAACACCCGCCAGCTCCCGCTGCCCCGCATCCACAGACACCCCGTCAAGAGCCCCCATAATCCGCCCCACAGCCTGACCCCATTCCCTCTGAAACAGAGACTTAATCAAATCGTCCTTGTCGGGAAAGTAGTTATAAATCGTCCCAACCGCCACCCCCGCCCGCGCAGCAAGACGACGCAGCGAAATCTCCCCGTCATTCTCCCGAAACATCAACTCCAACTCGTCAAGCAGCCGCTCACCGGCATTCTCAATGATCTTCGGCATACCCCCAAATATAAATGAACACCGTTCATAATGACAACACACACCACAGTTGACAGGAGTATTACATTATATTACTTTCGCCCCACCAGATATGATACACAACACCCACGCCCCCGCTCGGCGACCCCTCACCACGGCACTGTTTGTCACCCTACTGGCGTTCTTCGCCCCCACCCACGCCCACCCCGGCGGCTCACCCGAAAGCCCGCCCTCCGCTGCCCCACCGCAGGCACACCTTTCGGTCGTGGCCACCACCACCTTTATCGCCGACGTCACCGCCGCCGTCGCCGCCGGCCGGGCGGACATCACCACCCTTATCCCCGCAGGCAAAAACCCCCACGCCTACCAGCCTACCCCCCGAGCCCTGGTCACCCTGGAACGGGCAGATATCGTCTTTGTCAACGGCCTGGGTCTGGAAGAGACCCTCCTGGACACCGTCACATCCGTTGCCACCGGTCCGGTCGTCACCGTCTCAGACGGCATCAAGACCCTGACCGGCCACTCCCACGGTGACGACGTTTCCCCCGACGACGACCATGCCCAGGACAACCAGGAACCTCCGGATCCCCACGTCTGGTTTTCACCGGTAAACATACTCCTCTGGATCACCAACATCGAGACCGCCTTACGCGCCATAGACCCCGCCGGTGCCGAGACCTACCGCGCCAACGCCGCCGCCTACCGCGCCGAAATAGCAGAGCTGGACCGGTACATCCGCCGCCAGGTATCCACCGTGCCGCCACACCGGAGGACCCTCGTCATGGACCACACCACCCCGAACTACTTTGCCCGGGATTACGGCTTCACCGTACTCGGATCGGTGATCCCCGCCACCACCGACCAGGCCGAACCGTCGGCCAAAAGCGTCGCCGCCCTGTCAGACCTCCTGAGTCACACCGACGTGCCCACCATATTCATCGGAAACACCGCCGGTGACGGCCTGCGCAGCCTCATCAGCACGGTGGCCAAAGAGTCCGGCCGGGACATCCGCGTCCAGACCCTCCTCACCGGTTCCCTCGCCCCCAAAGGCAACCCCGGCGACACCTACCTCGGGTTCATCCGGTACAACACCACCCGCATCGTCGAGGGCCTCACACGATGATACTGAACACACTCCGCTACGGCGGCACCTGTCGCGTCCCGGCCGTACCGGACACCCCGGCCCTGGCGGTCGACAATCTCACCTTCTCCTATCCCGGCGCAGACGGCCCCGTTCTCGAGACCGTTAACCTGCTCGTTCACCCCGGTGACCGAGTCGCCCTGGTCGGACCAAACGGCGCCGGCAAATCGACCCTCCTCAAACTCATCCTCGGACTGGAACAGCAGCGGACCGGCACCATCGACGTCTACGGCCACCCCGCCCACACCTGCCTCCACCGCGTATCCATCGTGCCGCAACGCACATCCGTAGACTGGCAGTTTCCCGTCACCGTCCGCAACGTCGTCACCATGGGACGGTACGTCCACCTGGGCTGGTTCAAACGCCCCAGAAGTGAAGACAAAGACCGAGTCCAGGACGCTCTGGAAGCAATGGAAATAGCCGACCTTGCAGACCGGCAGATCGGCGAACTCTCAGGAGGACAGCAGCAGCGAGTCATGCTGGCCCGTACCCTGGCCCACGACGCCGACCTCATGCTCATGGACGAACCGCTCAACCACGTGGACATCTCAACGCAGGAGCTGATGTTCCACACCCTGGAACGCCTCACTTCCGCCGGCAAAGCCGCCGTCGTCAGCACCCATGACCTGGGTATACTCACCGTCCACTTCAACCGCGCCGTCTTTCTGGACCGCACAATCATCGCCGACGGCCCCGTCGAAGACGTCCTTACCCCGGAAACCATAGCCAAAGCGTACGGATTCGAGTTTCACAAAAACTACCCCCACCAAAACCACACCCCGTCGGAGGCACCCCGATGATCTCCCCACTCCTGGCGGCAATCGTAGAACCACTGTCGTACACATTCGTCCTTCACGGACTGCTGGCGGGCCTCCTGGCCGCACTGGCGTGCGCCACCTTAAGCCCCTTCGTGGTGTGGCGGGGCATGGCATTTGTAGGAGACGCCCTGGCCCACGCCATACTACCGGGCATCGTCGTCGCCTTTGCCCTGGGAATCAGCCTCTTCTTTGGTGCCCTCGGTGCGGCCGTCCTCGCCGTAGCGGGCATCGGCCTTTTTTCCGGCGGCGGCAGACTCAAAGAAGACACCGCCATCGGCGTCATCTTCGCCGGGTTCTTTGCCCTGGGAATCATGCTCCTCAGCAGAATGGTCAGCTACCAGGACTTGAGCCACATCCTCTTCGGCAACATCCTCGGCGTCTCCACCAAAGACCTCGCCTCTATGGCCGTCGTGGTCCTCATCGTCATCCTTACCGTTGCCCTCTCGTTCAAGGAGATAGTGGTGACCTCTTTTGACCCGTCCCACTCCGTGGCCATCGGCCTCTCTCCCGACCTGATCCGCTATGGCCTGTTGATGCTCCTTGCCCTCACCACAGTAGTGGCAATCCAGACAGTGGGCGTGGTACTGGTGCTGGCACTGCTGGTCACCCCCGGAGCCGCCGCGTCCATGATCTCCCGACGCATGTCCCGCATCCTCTTCTGGTCAGTTCTCTTCTCAGTTGCGGCAACCGTCACCGGGTTCTACACATCCTACTACTGGGACATCCCCTCAGGTTCGGCCATCGTCCTCACCCTGACCGTCATATTTCTCGTTACCTGGACCGTTTCGGCGGCGTTCCGTCACCGCCACGCCCGTGGTCCCCGGAGCGCCCGTGGTCCCCGGTAATCGCAGACTCTTCTGCACCGCCGCGGGACAGCTCATCACACCTCAGATAACTCTCACCGCAGACATCACACCTGTCCACGTGGTGGTGCTCGGTAAACGCCTCCCAGTGTTTCATCTGGTTTGCCGTCAGCGTCCCCAACCCGTGACACAGCGGACACTCGTATTCCAGCGCCTGCTGCACCGCCTGCCTGATAAACTCAGAACGGTTCGGAATCAGCCGCAGCTGCTCCGCCAACGCACCGTCCACCTTAAACGTAATCACCTCATCCTTGTACGACATACCCACCCAGCGTAATACTTCGTAACACCCCGGTCAACGTGCAAAGCGCACAACGCGCCCAACCGCACAGGACCTGACAAAATCGTAATCGCCGCTTTTTCGGGCGTCCCCGGCGGTCCTCACCGAGGACCGCCGGGCCGGGCTCTCCGCTGCAATTCCTCGGCGGCGACAAGCCGCAGTCGCGTTACCGGCTCACTGCCGATCGCCGCGCGACCGCTTCGCCGCCTCCGGGATTTCCGCTGCGATCCCTGACGCTACCGGATCATACAGATTTTCTATGATTTTTTGTGGTATACCTCGTTTCGATGCCCTACTCGTACCACGACAACTTCAATGGTCTTATCTTCGATACTGCAAACAATACGATAGTTTCCGACTCTGTAACGCCACAGTTCTATCGAGCTTCCGAAGACTTTTCTTCGCACCTGCCGACAGCCTAACGCTCCAAGCCAAGCTCTTTCTCAACCTCATCCAGACTATAGGTAGGGGCTCCTCGTATTATTTCTGCAAGCTCCGCCTCAGCCAGATAGATATCTTCCATATCTTCCAGGTACTCGAGTATCGCTTCCCGGGCATAAAAAGACTTGGTTCTGCCGGTTCTTTTCGCAAGATCGTCCAGGCGGGCTTCAATGTTGTTCCCCGCCCGTTAAACTTTCCGTGAATTGAGAAACCTGCCGATACTAGATTCCGTCGGATGACA
>JBAYPC010000257.1:0-4707 GCA_041677905.1 Alkalispirochaeta sp.
CTGGCTCCAGTCGGTCGGATTTACCGATGCAACACACTCGGACTATTGGTGGAGCTCCACAACGAACGCAACCCGGGATAGCTTTGCCACCAATGCAGATTTTGCGAATACTATGATAAGGGCTTCATCCAAAGGTATTTCCCAACGGGCGATCTTTGTGCGGGGTGTCTCCTCTGTTATCCCGCAGACCGGCGCAGGGGCGATCGACGGATACACCCGTGTCATCGGCGAGGACGGTGATCTCGAGACTGGCGTGCCGTGGCCCGATCCGCGCTTCACCAACAACGGAGACAACACGGTGACCGATCATCTTACCGGACTGGTCTGGGAGCAGAGCGTTTCAACCGGTGGCGTTGATTTGGAACAGGCGCTGGCCGCCGCCGACATCTTTCCCGACGGCGGCCACACCGATTGGCGACTGCCTAACGTCCGGGAGCTCATCACCCTCATTCACTTTGGTGAGCCTGGCTGGGATGCCTGGCTAAATTCGGTGGGGTTTTCCGACGTATCAGCTGTTGGGATTTACTGGAGCTCCACCCGTGCTCCTACAGGCGCGGCGGACTCGTCCGGGCTATCATTTCGGATACCTAACAGTAGCACGTGGGGTGGGATCGAGAGTTTTGATATAACAGGTGAAAGCTGCGCTTCCTGGCCGGTGCGGGGCGGGGAGTAGGCGTGGCGTAGCGTGCGCGGCGGGCGGTGTGGATATGACGCCGCCCGCGCTGCCGTGACCGTGTATGAGCGTTTGACACTATTAGCGTCAATCACTATCATGAGACATGATCAAGAGCTTCAAGGATGGGCTCACGGTGAGTATCTGGCAAAGACAGCGGGTGAAAGGATTCCCCAGTGATTTATTCAAAGTAGCGCGGCGGAGACTGGGGTTCCTTGAGGACGCCGTCGAGATCGAGGACCTACGGATACCGCCAGGCAACCGACTTGAGGCGTTGAAAGGTGATCGGGCGGGGCAGCACAGCATCCAAATCAACGATCAATGGCGAGTTTGTTTTCGATGGGAAGACGGAAACGCCTTCAGTGTTGAGATTACCGACTACCATTGACGGAAAAGGTTGAGGAGAACGATATGAAACAGAATTTGATTGAGCTGTCCACACCGGGCGAAATATTGAAGGAAGAGTTTCTCGATCCTATGGACATCACCCCGTATGCTCTGGCCAAGGGCATCTTCGTGGATCCTCCCAGAATAGATGGGATTATCAAGGGTCGGAGAAAGATCACGGCCGACACGGCGATCAGGCTCGCCAGATTTTTTGGAACAACGCCCGGTTTCTGGATGAATATGCAGACCCGGTATGACCTCGAGACGCTAATTGCCGAAAAAGGGGAGGAGCTTGAGAAGATCAGGCGGCACCATATGGCTTCCTGACTCTCAGGAGCGTCGCGGACTCACCCCACGCTCTCCGGTTTGACACCCTATCGGGATATCCACCTTTCCATCAAACCTGTCGCTTCCAGCGCCCAACGGCAAAAGACTGTCCAAAAGTACAAAAGCGTCTATCTCTCCGGGGCGGTATCGTTTGTATGGGAGACAAGCGATGAAAACTAAAACAAGCAGGTTTGTACGGACGGTGGTGACCGTCGTGGTCGTCGCTGGTGTCGTTTTTGCGTTGATCGCATGTAAGTCTCCGACCGGTAACGATGACTCAGGCAACGAGGCTGCCGGCGTGATCACCGATCCGCCGAATACGGTGCCTGTGTTACGCACGGGGCCGGCTACCACGTACCTCGCCGGTGACGACGGGGACGTACAGGCGGGACGCGTCCGGTCGGCGGACCGCTTTACCGCGCACGGCGACGGGACGATCATCGACCATATGACGGGGCTGATGTGGAAAACCTGACCGGAGAATAGGTGTGGTGTAGCGTAGGCGGTTGCCTTTGGATATCGTGGGTACTGTGACACCCCACGTGCAAATAAGCCGTCCAGATGCAGTCTCCTTCTCAACCTGTGATTACTTGATTCTTATACGCCATTGGCGTATGATTTAGGTGTGAAACTCGAGTGGGATGCGGAAAAAAACCGGCGGAATATCCGGAAACACGGAATCTCTCAGGAAGTGACGACCGAGGATTTTGAGCGTGCCATTACCAGGGAGCAGCGTCTTCGGCTCATATCTGGAGAATGGATAGCCGGTGATTTGGCAGTCTTGAGAAAATATCTCGGGTTGTCCCAGAAGCAGTTTGCTGGACGAATAGGTATCAGCATCAACACGCTGCAGAACTGGGAGCAGGGTCGTAGAACTCCCGATGGACCGGCCAAGGCACTTCTCCGGCTACTGGTAAAACATCCCCGCCTGGTCCTGGATCATCTGGAAAACGCTTCGTAGATCAATCAACGTTTCGTTCAGCATTGACAATGACCTCCCGGATCGTCATTTCTACACACAACGTTCAGATCGCAAGCTGGTGACGAGTCATCTGATGGCGTGGTATTGGTATATTCACGAAACAGGGGAGCTTGATGCGTTTACTTGACCAACTAACATAGTCATATTATTCTTCCGGCATGCGTATGGTAACGATTCACGAGGCGAAGGCAAAGTTGTCAAAATTGATCGAAGAAGCTCTGTCGGGACAGGAAGTTATCATCGCGCGGAGAAACAAACCGCTTGTTCGGATCGTTCCGCTGGAACAGCCGGCAACAGGTCGCCGGATAGGATCGGCCAAGGGGAAAATCGAGCTTTCCCCGGACTTCGACGAGATCCCGGACGGATTTGAGGACTACGTCTGATGACGGTCCTGCTGGATACCAACGTACTTCTGTGGGTCATGTCCGACGATTCCCGGCTGAGCGATTCGGCCCGGGAGGTATTCTTGAACGAAGAGAACCGGTTGTTGTTCAGTATTGCCGGGCTTTGGGAGATATTTATCAAACTTCGGCTGGGAAAGCTGAAAGTTGCGACCGGGGATCCATCCTCGTTCTTTAAGTCCCAGCTTCAGGCGAACGCTATTTCCGTGTTGGGAATCACGATGGAACACGTTGCCGGCACGCTGGGCCTTCCGATGATTCACAAGGACCCGTTTGACCGGCTGATCATCTCCCAAGCCCTGCATGATCGATTACCCGTTCTGTCATCGGATGCGGTTTTTGCGGAATATGGAGTACACAACCTGTTCTGAGACAGTCCGCCGGATCGTGTGAGCAGGGTCGGAGGACTCCCGATGAACCGACGTCGTTTTTCGACTGGTCACGTGCGCGTCTCCGACCGGTAACAATGATTTAGCGCCTTGACCTGCGATACCGTTTAAATTACCATTATACCATGATGGTTACCATTGACAGACTTGGACGAATTGTCGTGCCAAAATCAGTGCGAGAGCGATATCATCTGACACCCGGTACGGAGTTGGAGTTAAATGTGGACGTGAATGGATTCCATCTGAAACCGGCTCGTGACCAACCTACACTGATACGGAAAAACGGGATACTGGTTCATCACGGGACGGATACGATTGATATCGACATCACTTCCTGTATTGATGCGGACCGTAATCGTCGGGCGAAGGAAGTTGTAGCCGAGGAACCAGCCGAGTGAAGGTGTTTTTTGATACCTCGGTTCTTGTACCGGCCATGGTCGATCAATTGAGCAACCATCAGCGCTGTTTCCCGACGTTCCGGGAGTATTCTGGGAATGGAAATGCGGGATTCTGCTCAACCCATGTTCTGGCAGAGTGCTATTCTGTGATGACGGCACTTCCGTTACGACGCCGGATCAGTCCGTTCGATGCACAGCAACTCATGCGCGATACCGTGGTCGGGCGTCTGACGGTAATATCTCTCGGAACAGATGAATACCTCGAAGCAATTGACCGCATCAGCGGAAAAGGATTGGTCAGCGGCATCATCTACGACGCGCTTCACCTTGTCGCGGCGGAGCGGGCCGGATGTGAGCGGATATTTACCTTCAACGTCGACCACTTTCTGCAGATTGGAGCCAAGGTGATCGAGATTACCACCCCCTAGGGCCGGAGCGTACTAATGGTAGCGTACCAGTGACTCCAGGGGTTCCCGTATTTTCTCTCTCACAGGTTCATCGGGATAGCCGAAGGTGATGACCAGGGCCACCTGCCACAGGGTGGTGTCCAGCTTGATGATGTCGGCGACCTTGGCTTCGTCGAAACCTTCGATTGCACAGCTCTGGATACCCTCAACTGCGGCGGCCTGCATCATGTTTGCGCAGGCGATGTAGCACTGCGACCGGGACCAACAGTCGATCCGGTGGTGCTCCAGAAGAAATTCGTAGTACCCGATGTAGTCATCGACGAATTCCTGCAGCGTGCCGGGAAAGCGGCTGCCCCGCCGGGTGACGAAATCGCCGTCCGGTTTGTAGGAAGCTGCCTTCAGGGCGGTGATGACTACGGTAACAGGGGCGGTGGCCACCGATTCCTGGTCAAAACAGGCGTCGGTCATTGCCGGTCGCAGCTCCGGTGATTGGACGACGTGAAAGGCCCAACCCTCCAGACCGAAGGATGTGGGGCTCAACCGGCCCGCTTCCAGGATGTTTTTCAGGCTGCTCGGCCCTATGGTGTCTTCTTTGTAGCGTTTGCAGGCGAAACGCGTCTCCATCGCCCGAAAAAATACCTCTATCGGCGGTTCTTTTTTTTGTACTCTCACAGTTGTTGTTCCATCGACTCGGCGGTCTTAAGGGCGAGACGTATCATCGGTTCCAGGGCGGAGAGGCGCTC
>JBAYPC010000258.1:0-4703 GCA_041677905.1 Alkalispirochaeta sp.
CTTCCCTTTCTGCAGTCTCCGCTCAAGGTCGTCGATACCAACGGCGATAGCGGTGATATCGTAGCCGGTCTTTGTATCATCGTACATCACACGTCTCCATAACTGCGGTAGGTCACGTCGTTGGCCCGACACAGGCTTTCCGGTGAGTGCATTTTGCCGTACAGTTCGGAGATAAAACGATCTCTTTTCTGAGGGTTCCCTTCCACCGCTGTCCGTACCAGCCGGACCGCCTCGTTTCCATAGAAGTAGGAGGCGATAAATGGTCCCCGGTAGGGATGGCGTGCCATACCCAACCGTCCGCTGATACGCGCTTCCTGCATCGCCCCGGTATCCCGCATGTATGCGGCCACCGCGTCGGGGTCGGCACTCTCTACATTGAGATTCCAGGCCCCCTGAGTGGCGACGGCGCTCCTCAGTCGGCGCAGGGTTGCGTGAATTGCATCGTTGTCGTCTTCTATCCAGTCGATCAGCTCGACACCCTGATCACCTATTCCCTCCTGGATCACGCCGGTAATACCGTTGAGGCTGCACAGGAGCACGTCGGCGGTGGATTTTCCCTCTTTGTAGGACTTCACCGTGTAGATATTCTGGGTTGAATGGCCGGGGAAGCACTCGTGAGCCACAAGGTGTTTAAGGGCGGACCGGCTGAAGGTGTTGTCCATGTTCAGGTCCATCTTTTTTTCTGAAAAGTTACACCGCGCCGTGTAGTGGGTGTTCCGCACCGGGTTGAGTTCCATCATGTACCCGTCGGTGGGAACAACCATCCGGTCCGTACGGTCCCGGGCCTCCAGCATCATCTCACCAAAGACGCGGGTAAGGTCGTCCGGCTCGATTCGGTGCCCCGCCTCCCACGCAAGAACGCGGTCACGGAAGGTACCACCGGTGTGGCCGGCCCGCTCAAGAAGCTGATCAACCCGGTCGGCGAGTCCTTTGATAAACTGGTTTTCGATCCGCTCTGCGGGGATTCCCACGAGACGCTCCAGTTTTTCTTCGTACCCGACTGAGCCGCCCTGAAAGAGGATGTTTGCGACTCTCAAAGATTCGACCAGTTTGGTAAGAAACATCTTCCGAGGGCCGTCGCCGCTTTTTGCCACTATCGCCGCAACTGTTTCTACATCTTCTTCGACCTGCGTCCAGGAGGTGTATGTTTTTTCTTTGATAAGGGCTTTTCCCAGGTAGAGGGGGATGAGACCTTCATCTCCAAGCACTCCCTTCCCTGCATTGGCCGCCCGTTCAAAGGTATCAATTCCAGCGGCAATCGCCGTGATTTCGTATCCAAGTTCGGTATCGTTCATTTCTTCATCTCCTCTGCAATACGGTCCACCGGCACCGCGCCGTAGGACAGAAACTCGTCGTGAAACGCCTGGAGCGAAAAGGCTGAACCGCGCTTCTGCGTTAGCTCTTCGCGCAGGCGCTCTATGCCCTCTACACCGTAGAGGTACATGATTGCCCCACCGGGGAAGAGGCTGTTCTTCACCGCCTCGGCCATTGCCGCCGCTTTGGGCATATGTGCCCGTTCCTGGTAAAACCGGGCAGCCTCTTCCAGTGAGTAGATGCCGCAGTGCAAGCGCACGTCTACCACGGCCCGGGCCGCCATCCTGCGGTGCCCTGCCAGTTCGGCGTACTTCTCAAGAGGGGTGAGAAACCCGTGGTCCCCCGCCAGGGTTGTGGCGTAACACGCCCATCCCTCACACAGCGTTCCGGCACACAGCATGGAAAGCCGCGCCGGTCCGTCGGTGGCGGCGACTTGAGCGATCCGGGACGTGGCCCTCACTGCGTTCCAGTTCTGGACGTGGTGGCCAATACCCCCGTGGTGCAGGACGTGGTTGGTTTTGATCACAAAGGTGTTGTTGCTCCGTAAGCGCCGCTCCTGTTCCTCCGGTGTCATGTCCGGTTCTACAGGAATAACGTGGTACCGGTAGACGTCGGGCCGGTTATACCGGGGCGGACAGCGGTAAAAGAGAAAGTAGAGATAGGGTTGGACATCCCGGGCCCAGCGGGGTATCGGCGTGTACTCCAGCGGGAAATCGGTCCACGTGACCAGGCGTTCCCGTTCGTTCAACTTCCGGGACTGTTCCCAGAGGATCTTGTAGGTATCAAGATAGGTTTCCCGATCGGGATGGGTGTCCTGAAGCGCCGCAATCGCCTCCTCCGGCGAATCGGCGCCAAACTCCGCCGCACCCTTTGCGAGTTCCTCATCACACCGCCGGATGACTTCTTCGGCGTGATCGGCGTACTTCAGCGGATCAACATCCGACTGGTGAGACCACCGCATGATGTTTCGAAACGTCTCGGCACCGCAGGAGACGGTTTCCACCGGCCGTTTCATAAGATCGTGTTCCAGGTACGTCTGGAACGTGCGGAAGGCGTCGGCCGCCGCAGATACCAGGGATGCATCAACGTCAAGGCCCTCATCTTCGGCGAGGATGGGAATGCCTTTGGTCAGGAAGTTCAGCGCACCGGTGCACTCTTCTATGGCGCGTTCGGTCCACGCCGGGGGTGCTCCCGTAAGGTTGTCCCGGGCAGCGGCAAGAAACGCGGGAATCCCCGCCAGTCGGGACTCAAGGTCTCCCGTTTTCTCGTTAACCGGACGGAAGTCGGAGATGAAGAGTGATACCAGGGCGAATGCCGCCTCGCCGGTGTAGGTGGTCGGGTTGATCTCGAAGAAGTACCCGGAAGTCCGCTCCCAAAGCTGGGTATGCAAAAACCCTTCGGCCAGGTCGTAGTCGATCTTCCGGAAACGATCCAGGGAGTCTCTTGGGATGTCCTTCAGTTCGGCAAGAAGTGTCCTGATCTCGGTAATCGCTTCGTTGAGGCCCTGGGCGCTCACATCCGGCAACGTCCCGTTGTACTCGTTCTTTCCTGCAAACGTAGCATCCACCGGGCGTCGGGAAAAGAAGTGCACAAAGAAAGAATCCAGCCATTCATCAAACCGTGGTTCCGCAACCTTCGTGTTCAGTGCCGTGTTCAGTGCCATCACATCTCCGAATCGGAAACCCAGCGTTTTTCGTAGTGCGCCGTCGCGGCCATGTTTATGACCTTTTGCACCCGGGCGCTCTGAATGAAATTACCCTGATTTTCCGGCCCCCCGGAGACGATCTCTTCCATGAAATTGTGAACGAGGCATGCGTAGAAGACCTGGTCCCAGGACTGTCCCTCCTGGTACCCCGGGGGGAAGAACTTGTCGGGAATTTCCATGTCGACGTACTCAACCGCGTCGGGTTTGGCGCCTTTCAGGGTCTGTATTACACCAAATTCTTCTACCAGGCGTATCTGCAATCCGCCCTTGGACCCGTAAATCCGCGCCTCAATGCCGGGGTAGTTCCCCACCGTTACGATGCTCGACTGGAGAGAGAAGATCGTTCCGTTCTTACCTTCACCGATAAAGATATCTGCGTCATCGACGTTGATCCGACTTAGCTCCGTATCAAGGTTGGTGAGGCGGCGCTTCTTGACCATATTGGCCATCAGGCACGCAACCCGTTCAAGGTCGGATCCGATCAGCTCCAGGCCTATATCAATGGTGGGTGCCCCGTATCCTTCAAGGGAAAAGATTCCGATTCCTTCAGGCGTCAAATCGGTGTGAAAACTGGGCGGATTTTTGGGATATTCTCGGTGGACCCGCTTGTCCATGGGATAGTATGGGTCGAGCCACTGGGAGTTCTGCTCGTATCCGTTGTAGATAAAGGGGTCACCCACGAAACCGTCCCGGACAAGACTCATGGCGTACTGGACCGCCGGGGCGTACCGGAAGGTAAGCCCTACCTTGGTCTTGAGGCCTTTCCTGTCGGCCAGTTCCTGCGCCCGGATTACGTCTTTGTAGTCATGACAGACCGGTTTTTCGACCAACACGTGCTTACCCGCTTCCAGGGCCTGGAACGTCAGCAGTTCGTGGGTGTTGTCGTTCTGGTCGCCGTCACGGGTAACGACGTCGATTACGTCGATGTCTTCACGCTCAAATATCTTCTGATAGTCCGTGTACACGTCGGGTATATCGAATTCACGGGCGGCATCTTTGGCCAGATCCTCGTGCAGATCGGCAATCGCCACGATGTCACACAACGGTGACTGGTAAAAACCGGGCAGATGAGCCCGCCGACACCAGCGGCCCGCGCCAATAACGCCGACTCTCAGTTTTTCTTTCATCATGATCTCCTCTTGTAAATTCAGGTATCGTTAATTCGAATTCTCAGCATTCACACCGAACAACATCTTCATAACTCAGTCGGTACACCGGCCCAGGGTCTTCTGCGGGGTGCCCTATGGGCAGAAGCAAGAAGGGCGTCAATTCTCCCGGAATCGGGATTGCCGCTTTGAGGGCGATCGGGTCAAATCCGATGACACAGGTACTGCCCAACCCCAACGCAGTTGCCGCGAGCATCATGTTCTGGGCGACGGCCATGCAGTCCAGGTGGGTCATGACAAACCGTCCCTTGTCACCGTAACGGGCGGCCATCCGTTTCTCATCAAAACAGATGACGATGATAACCGCAGCCCCGGCAACCCAGGTTTGGGTGGTAATTCCGCCCCGGCTGGTCCCGCCTGCGTCAGTTGCCCCGGCAACCTTGTCGCGTCCTTCCCGGGACCGTACCAGGACAAACTCCCGGGCCTGCATGTTTCCCGCAGACGGCGCGGATATGCCGGCGTTGATGATCCGCCTGATCTCCTCGTCGGCAACCGGTTTGTCGGTAAACCGTCGGATA
>JBAYPC010000259.1:0-4691 GCA_041677905.1 Alkalispirochaeta sp.
CATCCGGAGAGAAGATGGAGACCTGACGGAGCTCATGGAAAGTATGCGCCGACACGGTCTGCTGAATCCTCTGACGGTCACTGAATCGGATGTCCTGGTAGCCGGGAAACGCCGTCTGGAGGCCGCCCGGCGGCTTGGATGGACGACGATTCAGTGTCGGATAGTGCCCGACGATGACGAACAGGCGCTGCTGGAAATGGAAATTGACGAGAACGTCACCCGCAAAGAGTTTACCAGCGACGAAATGGCCGACGCGTTTATACGCCTTGAACGGATAAAAAACCCCGGTTGGTGGCGTTCGTTCTTGAAGTGGCTCCGAAAAATACTGGCCAAGATCGGATTTCGCCGAAACCGAGGGTAACTGACCTAACTGACCGGGAGTCGCCGGTGCGGCTTCGGTCCTACCTGAACTCCTGCATATCAAGGCGCCGAAGCGTTCCGTCGTCACCCTGCACAACCAGATCATCACCCCGGCCGGCAATGTCCGTATCCGGTCGTACTGCCGCAGCCGAACGCCGTTCCAGGACCAGTCGGGGGTCGAACTGGCCGATGTAGTACCGGCCCTTTTCCTCTATTACCGTTAGTACCGATTGATTTACAACGAGAATCCGAGCGCCGGGTACAACGGTTACCTCGCTCTCTTCGAGTAGTTCCAACGACGTCTCATCCAGAAGAAGAAGCCGTCCATTTCCGCTGTGGGCCACCAACAAAGCGCCCTGATAACGAACAACGTCCCGGGCCGCCACTGGAATAGTCTGTATCCCCACCGGCTCCAGCGTTTCCAGATCTATTACGGCCAGTTCAAAAGAGCTTTCCCGTCCACCTCCGCCTCTTCCGGCGATGACAAAGGGAAGGCGTACCCGGCGATCAACCCCTGCATCGACAACCGCCTGATCATCCGCCGTTTCCTGATACAGCTCTTCAACTTCTTTGGTCAGCTCCTGCAGTTCTTGCTCTTCCTGTTCCACCTTATCTCGCCGTTCTTCCAGTACCTGTTGACGCCGGTCGAGATCTTCTTCGGTAGCTACCGACGTTTCGTCTTTCGATGGGGTAACCTCCGGGCTGGGTTTCTCCGGTGTGGGTTTCTCCGGCGTCGGTTTCTCCGCCCCGGGCTCGTCAGGTGTGGGCTTGTCCGGTGCGGGTTTGTCAGGTATGGACTCCTCCGGCGGCGCCGACTCGGCTGCAGCAATTTCCTGCCGCTGCCTGTCAATTTCCGCCTGCTCCCTCTCGATATCCGCCCGTTCCTCGGCTATCACTTCGGTGCGTTCTTCAATTACCCGTTCTATAAAGGCGATAATGGCCTTACGATCGGCAATACCGAGATCAGCCCGGCTGCGCAGCTCGGTTATGACGTCCCGATCTATGAGTTGCCGAGGGTCTATTGCATCCAGATCGCCGGCGGCCCGGTCGTCCCGAATGGGTATGACGATCTGCGTTTTTCCCGGCCACTGTCGGTAGGAGGTGGCCAGGCCGACGGCGTCCGGTCTGAGGACGGCATGTACCGCCGTTCGATACCGGGCGGCAAAAAAATCCATATTCCCGCGGTGGACGGCGTTGTAAATCGTTATAAACCGGGCCAACAGGTCCGCGTCGTCCCGTCTATAGTCCCATGCTGATTCTAAATACCCGGCGATAATTCTCCGGAGGTTGGTGATATGGTCTACCCGGGCGGTACTATCCAGCTCCAGGATATCTGCCGCCCGCAACGGCTCTTCGGGATTTCCTATGATCCGGCGGATACGATACCGGCCGGTGTACTGAGCCGCCCCCGTTTTCCCAACGGCACCGCCCAGGAACGTTCCGATGCCGCGAATAGCCTCACCGGAATCGAACTGTTCAACCGGACCTTCGTAGCTTTCAAATTCGATATCGGCGTCACCGATGTCCTGAAGTTCGGCCCGATCAATTTCCAGTGCCGTAATAGCTGAGACCGAGACGAGCCCGATAACGAGCAGCACAACGAGTTTAACAACGGCCGCGGACGTGAAGAACGACTGTATTCGACGACTAATCATGGGTAAAAAGTATAGCTCATTTTACCGGACCTGCACAGAAGCGACATAAACACGTATACTCCGACCATGTTCGGTTTTCTTATAAAGAAGTCATTTTTCGACCTCTGGGACAATTTTCTGGCGGCGGTACTTGCCAACCTCGGGTTTATCGTTGTTCTTTCGATTCCGCTAACGTTACCGTCAATGCTGAACTTTGGCGGCGCCGTGTTGAGTCTGGCGGTACTGTTTCTGGGAATTATTCTGATTTTTGTCTACCTCGGAGGGATATACGCCCTGGCAAAAGAGATCACCGACTACCAGGCACCGACGTGGTTGGTCTTTGTCGACGGAATACGGGCATCCCTCCCAACTACTCTTATCCTTGGCGGCATTGTCCTGGTCCACCTCTTTTTGATTTCTATAGGTGTTCCCGTCTACTCATCATTCGGCAATATCTACGGCCTTATCGCGCTGGCCCTGCTCTTCTGGATGTCCGTGATCTGGCTGTTGAGCGCCCAGTACATCCTCCCCGTTCGTGGACGTCTGGACAAAGATATCAGAAAGATCCTGAAAAAGAGTTTTCTGCTTAGTTTCGACAATACGTTTTTTACCATAGCCATGGCCTCAGGGGCCGTTTTTATCATGGGTATATCAATTTTCACGGCCTTGCTTTTTCCGGGGATCATGGGCCTGGCCATCTGGCACCACACGGCGGTCAAGTTGCGGTTGTACAAATACGATTACCTGGAAGAACACCCTGACGAACCGCGAAACGCGATCCCCTGGGACGCCCTCCTGTACGATGACCGGGAACGGGTGGGAAAGCGTACATTGCGGGGCATGATCTTCCCCTGGAAAGAGTAGGCCCTAAAACACCCGCGATTTTTGACGAACCGCCAGATAGAAAAACGGTGTGTCCAGAACTGCGACGATCAACTTTACCGTATATGTGGTAAAGACGATCTCAAGTACCGTGGAAAGCGGAAAAACACCGAGAAAGGCGATCAGCGTAAAAGCGACACTGTCCAGAAGCTGACTCACCATGGTACTCATGTTATTCCTAAGCCAGAGCAGCTTCGGAAATCTGGACTTCCAGAACTGAAATGCCCACACATCGTGCTGCTGACTTATCAGGTATGCAATCAGACTGGCGACAGTTATTCTCGGAAGTACCCCGAAAACTACCCGCAGGTGTTCATGCATCGTATCCGATGGCGACGGTTGGAACAGCAACGCAATTACCATCAGTACCGTCATCACAACCACCGAAAAAAACCCGATCCAGACCCCGAATCGGGCCGATTGGGGGCCTTCTTTTTCGTTGAGGATATCCGTCGCCAGAAAGGAACCGGCGTACACGATGTTTCCCAACGTCGCCGTGCGTCCGAAGACCTCGATCGTCTTTGACACCTGCAGATTGGCTACAATTCCCGCGATGGCAATCCAGACGTACAGTCCGGTCGTGCCGAAAAGCCGGTACGCCAGGATAATCGCTCCAAAATTTACCAGGAGCATTGCAAACCAGAGAAATTCGTTGCTCTTCAGGAGGTCCACAGCTCTTCCTGGGTAAAATCGACGGGACGGCGGTTATCGGCAAGTCTCTTTGACAGAAAATCCGTATCCAACTGGAGCCTGCGGACGATCCGCCGCAGCAGTACTTCACTGATAAGGTTCTGTTCTGCAAAGAGAAACGCCAGCGCCCGTTCCGCCAGGCAGGGCACCAATAACGCGTTTTTCGTCAGATTGTCCCGTTCACCTGTACCGTCTCCCCGGAGAAGCCACTCTCCCAGACGGGAATCCCGGGGTTTGTGTACCAGTAATGACAGTTCTTCTTCCAGACCGGCGGCATCACCCGACGCCGCCTGCTCCCCCAGGGGTTTCAACACCTGATAGGTGTACTCCTTCCCTGGAAGTGCGTGGTGTTCATCACACCGGGTACCGTAGTTGGGTTCCTTCCCGTTTTCATGAACCTTGTCGCCCCCCACGATAATAAGAGGATCGAAGTAAAGAGCGGGACACTCCTTGCCATCCACCGTGTAGTACCGGTACGTGTAGCTGGAATCGACAAGGCAGGAACGGTGCTCACAGTACGCCGACAGTGGAAAGACATCTGTCGCAACTTCCAAAAGCAGTTCCGCCGTCGTATTGAAAACGGCATTACGGAAGTTCAGGATCAGCGTAGGCAGAACAAAAACCAGTCCCCGTGAGTCGGACAAATGCTGTATGACGTAGGCGATGCGCTCATCGTAGAAAGACGCTTCGTCAATTATCCACGTTCCGTGGTCCCGGTTTTCCCGGATCAGCTCTTCCAGTTCGAAGGATGATGAAATTCCCGCGATGGATGCACCCAGCTGCTCATATCCACCCCGGTATGCCAGTGCGTCCGCCGGGTACTCGGTAAATCGCTGGACGTCAAGTCGGGAGCGGACAAAAAAAACCTTCCGGAGGTCCGCCCCGTCAGCGGTGAAACAGTCCGGTATGTTCCGCTCCTTCGCCAGAGCAACCAGGGAGTCCCTCCAAACCTGGGCGGCAAACCCCGTTTTTCCGGAACCCATAGGACCGACAACGAGTATGCGTCTCCCGGGCCGGGTAAAATCAAAGTGGTTTACCGGATGGTGAACGTGTAACCGTGGTATACCAAGGGTCCGATAAAAGCTCTCATACCCTGCATCGGGAGGTGTCGTCTTATTCATCAGG
>JBAYPC010000260.1:0-4679 GCA_041677905.1 Alkalispirochaeta sp.
GGTATTATCAGCCAGCTCTCACTACGAATCAGGGAGATGAACGGCAAAGTTACCGGCCTGTCCAAAGTCGTTTCCGGCTTTGCAGACCTCTATGAAGAAAGCAGAAAAGTCCTGGAGCGGGATGCATGAGCGACACCCTAACACCGCAACGCCCGCCCCGACGCCCACCCCGGTTCAACCCCGCCGCCCTGCGGCTCGCTCTCAGCAGAACCCTCAAGATCTACCGGGGAGAAGGCGGGCGGGTAACGGCGTTCCTCATCCTCCACATCCTCATTTCTCTGGTCATCGGCATGGTGAGTACCGTCGTCGACGCCCTTACCGTGACCCGATCCGGGTCCGGCGGCGACTACCTGCTCTACGGAACGTCTGCAGTTCTTTTGGCCCTTATCGGTATCATCTACGCCGGAATCACCGACCGGTCCGACAAGCGGCGCGTCCTGACACGAATGCTCATCCTGTCGGCGCTGATCTGCCTTGCCGGCAGCGGCCTGCTCTTTTTCGCCGGCCGGGACGGCGCCGCTGAATGGGTCTTGACGGGCCTCTTTGTCTGGCGGTTCCTGGTCGGCATCGTCCTGCTGATGGTCTTCTGGGACCTGGCGCCGTTTTACTTTAACGCCCGACAGGGCAAGCGCCTCTTCCCGCTATTGGCCATGGGGGGCGCCGCCGGGTACTCCCTGGGTTCTCTTGCCGCCGCAGGCCTTGCTGCGGCCGTTCCCGCCGGGGTCATGCTTCTGGCAATCGGCGGGGTGACCCTTCTGGCGGTGGCCTGGTTTATCGGTATCCGCCGAAACTTTTCCATCCTGGATTCACCGCGGTACCGGGATCGGTCCATCATCGCAGAAGTCCGGGAAGGACTCACCGTCTTTCGGGAAAACCCGTTCCTCCGGGCAGTGGGTGTTAACACCGTCTTCTTTGGCGTTCTGGCGGGGCTGATCGTCTTTACCTACAACGCCCTGGTAACCGCTCGGACCAGCGGCGCCACCCAGGCGGCCGGCGTCATGGGCTACCAGCGTGCGATCGTCACATTCCTGCAGGCCGTCGTGTTGAAAAAGGTGATGAGCCAATCCGCCGTCGGAGGAAAAGGCAAATCGTCCCTCCTGCAGCAGATATTTTTTCTCATCCTCGGGGCCGTTGCCTTTGCAGTGAGCATGGTCGGTGTCGCCGATTTTACCCGACAGATAGAAGTTGCCCTCATGTCCCCGGCGGCCATGGCCGCCTTCGGATTCCTCCCGGGCCGCTACCGCGGCAGAGTCATGGTGTTGAACAACATGGTCGCCGTCGCCGTCGGCATCCTTCTGGCCACCGTCTTTGTGGCCGCCCTGGCGCCGGTGGTGCCGCCCCTGTGGTTTGTCTATCCCATCGCTCTCTTGATGGTAGCCAGAATAGCCTTCGGGGCGGTCCTGAATCGCCGGTACACCGCCCTGCTGTCGGAGAGTATCGTCGCCGACAACCGGCTAAACCTGGCCCGGATAGAAGAGAACACCGCCAACTTCGTCCGGGACGAAGCACTTCTTGCCCGACTGGCTACCGAACTTGAACAGCAGAGCGAATCAGTCCGCGTCTTCGTCCTCAGCCGTCTGGCCAGAGGAGCCGAGTCACCTGAGGACATCCGGCGTATCGAGCCCTTTTTCACCACCGTGTTCACCGAACAAGTGGAGGCTCTGTGGATCGAGACCCTGGGCCGAATCGACTATGACCAGTACCGCCCCCGCATAACCGACGGGACAAAGTCCCCCTTTCCCGCAGTGCGCCGGACCGCACAGTTTATCGAGCTATCAGTCCTCTTCCGCCGGGGCGACGAGGAAGCGTTTTCTACCCACCTGAAAGGGGTGACCGCCGAACTGAACGAAGCAATCCGCAACCGGACCAGCAGCGACCCGTACCGATTCCGGGATATCCTGGACATGCTCCTGCGCCTGGAAGGGGAGACCGGGAAAACAGTCGTTGAAGTAGAATGGGAGCCCCTGTCGACCCACCAGAAACAGGTATTTCTGGAAGTTCTCATGACCCGGCCGCTGCCCCGGTTTTTCCCCCTCCTGCTGCAGCTCCTGTCCGAGCCGGACTGGACGACGGCGGCAATCCCCGCCGTCGCCGCCCTCCCGCCGGAGTTCCTCATGCCCCGGCGACAGGAGTGGTCCGGTCTGCCTGCCCCGATCAGGCTGGAACTCGTCCGCGCGTTTCCCGATCCCGTTCTGCAGCGGGAAGAGAGCGCCGATCTTCTGTCGACATTCCTTGCGGGGAGTGACCCCACCGTAGAGCCGGCGCCGGCAGACCTCCTGCTGCAGCACGGCCATATGGTGACCGATACCGCCCTGATCCTGCTCTCCGACCCCGCCCCCTTGCCGCCCGGCCTGGCCAAGCGCGTCAGCCGGGCCGCCGAATCCTTGACCGAGCTGTTTCCCGAACTCTTCCGCCTGCGCTTTGCCGCCGAAGAGACCCCGGAAGAGCGCTACCGGCCCCTGACGGTAAAAGCCACCCGCGAACTGATCGACCGACTTGCCGCACTGGTCCTGACCTTTCACTCACTCAACCTGAGCCGCGAAGACGACCGGATCCTCGCCTACACAGTATGCCGGGAGCTGACCGAACGGACCACATCGGTGCAGCACACCACCCTGGAGTTCATCGAAACCAAAATTGCCGGAGATGCCCGCCTCTACCTCATGACCTACTACGAGACCATGACAGTCGCCGAGAAACACCGCCGCCTGCGCACAGTCCTTCGAAACACCTCAGGCACCCTTGCCCAAACCGCCGCCCAATGGCAGCGCGCCCTCTCCTCCCAGACCGATCGAGTCACAGCCGAAGCAATCGGCCTCCTGGCCGGACCGGAGTCATTCAATACATTGTAAATTGAACCATCCGGTTCAACCGAGTTAAAGACGCACCCATCGGAATACACCCGTTCGTGGGCCTCGATCCCAAAATTGGCGGCAGGCCTCGATTTGGACTAAGATTATGCTATGCCCTTAGATACTACTCTCGTCAAATTGCTAATCTTGTTATTACCGGGATTGACTGGGAGGATCGTCTATTACCGCCTAAAAGCAAATCGGTTAACCACGCTCTGGAAAGCAATTCTCGATGTCTTTTTGTTTGCTTTCGTGTCATACGTAATAGCGGGTTTTTTCTCCTCCACCGCTGACGGTGGGCAACCGATTTCAAACAATCTGACGGCAATTCTCCAAGACACAGACAATATTGACTGGATTGAGCTTTACCGCGCGGTAGGAATCTCATTCATAGTAGGACTGTGCGCCGCATACGTGCACAACCACAAATTGATCAACCGATTTGGGAGATTCCTGAAAATCACTCATTCATTTGGAGACGAAGATGTGTGGGAGTACATCTATAATAGCCCAGATGTCGAATGGATTTATTTGCGGGACCACGTACAAAACCTTACCTACTATGGACGAGTAACTAGCTATTCTGACTCGCATCAGCCTCGTGAGGTTGTTCTATCAAACGTTATCGCGTACGACAATCTTTCCGGTGAACAGCTTTACGAGTTGGATGGAGTCTACGTCGCACGAGATAACGGAGCCATGACTATCGAGATCCCGTTATATAGCAGTCACGTACCTGAAAGGTTGACAAAAAAACAATACGAAAGCTTGATGCAAGCAGCGGGTAAAAAAGAGAAGAAATTACTACGAAAGGTATATGGGTATGCCGGTTTGGCTGACGATTATTACCGAGAACCAGATGCCAAGGTTCGAAATCGGCGACAGCTGCAAGAATTGCTAAATCGTGAGAAACTCAGTATTATTCATATCAGAGGTGAATCAGGTGTCTCAACAGAATCTAAATGAAGGACACGTAAAAAAAGGTGGTACCAAACCACAGACATCGACTCCACGTCCCGCTACTACGCCAAAGCCACAATCTACCAGTAGAAAAGGAATTAAAAACCAAGCTCCGCAAAATCGATAACCATTGCTTGGCACCATCTAACAGGCAGACTGCGACGGCATATAGAGCCGGCCCGATAAAGCGGACGCCAATGTTTTATTACGATCTTATGAATGATGATACAGGAATCGTCACCCTGGGAGAATTTCTCGCGATCTGGAGGAAGCGATGGGAATGAAACAGAAAACCACGCTCACGGTTCGCGTACCGGAAGAGTTGAAAGATCGAATCCGAAATAAATTACGGCAGTTGCGAACAACCGCAGATAAAAAACAAAAATTTGTCAAAATAGGCGACCTTTTGGATATCGTTCCTTCCCGTCCGATAGAAACGATGCATTCGATCGAAGCATTGAAGATTACCATTAAACGGGGGAGGAGATGATGGCTGATACGATTCCAACACCAACAATTGGTGAGATGCTGAAAGAAGAGTTTCTTCGTCCCTGGAAATAACCCCCCGCCGCCTGTCAAAAGCGTTGCATGTCTGTACCGGCACAGTACTCAACCAACGCCTCCTCTACCCAGGCCTGCGCTTGGGTCCAATGAGTGTACCACGCCCGCCAGGCCGACTGTGCCCACGCCAGCACCCTTTTTTCATAATCGGTAACATCCGAAACATCTACCACCGACGCTACCGTGGTATCTCCGCGAAGGCCAGGCGCCGGTGGGACAATACGAACATAGTGTCGCGGCCCATCGACCCATTGTTTGAGGGGTTTCGGCAAATGAAGGGAGCGACCGCGTTCCATAGACCAGCAC
>JBAYPC010000261.1:0-4667 GCA_041677905.1 Alkalispirochaeta sp.
CTCCACCGACCGGAGCCGACCCGTAATCGTCGGGGTTCAGCCCCAGATCGCTCACCACCGAGCGCATACCCTGATCCAGCATGAGCGGCGCCGCTGCGGCGTAATCAAGCCCCTCCAGAGAAAAAGACGCTTCGCCACCGACTACCGTAATCCCCTCCG
Organism: Alkalispirochaeta sp.; assembly: GCA_041677905.1. GTDB lineage: Bacteria > Spirochaetota > Spirochaetia > DSM-27196 > Alkalispirochaetaceae > Alkalispirochaeta. The sequence goes on from JBAYPC010000261.1 coordinate 160, forward strand.
GCAGCGGCGCCTCATCCGCCAGCGTCACAAGCTCCTGACTCAGCCAGGCGTTTTCCCGCCCGTCCTCAAGCTTCTGCCTCTGACTCTTGCTCTTGATCTCATCCAGGTGGTTGTATATCTCTTCCAGAGTCCCGTAGGTCCCCAAAAGGGCCGCAGCGGTTTTCGCCCCGATTCCCTTGACCCCGGGAATGTTATCCGAGGAATCGCCGACAAGGGCAAGGTAATCCCGGATCTGTTCCGGCCAGACACCCCATCCGGCAAAGACACTGTCCCGGTCCAGCTCATCGATCCCATCCCGCCCCGGCCGGAGAACCCTTACCGGTTCTTCCACCAGCTGCAGCAGGTCCTTGTCTCCCGAAATTGCCCGACACGGGACGCCGGCATCCCGGCACCGTCGCGCCAGGGTCGCCATCACGTCGTCGGCCTCGTACCGCTCCACCCGCAGGACCGGAACCTTCAGCCTCTTGAGAATCTCCTCGATAACGGGGATCTGGGCGTGAAGGTCCTCCGGTGTTTTCTCCCGGGTGGCCTTGTACTCCTTGTACTGCTCGTGCCGGAAAGTCGGAACAGTTGAGTCCATAACAACAACAAAGTGCTTTGGGTCGTATTCCCTGAACAGGGAAACCAGGGTCCTGAAAAAGCCAAATACCGCCGATGAGTTCTCCCCCCGGGGATTTCGCAGGGGATTCCGGATAAACGCAAAGTAAGAGCGGTAGATGATACTGTACCCGTCGAGTACAAACAGTGTATCGTCCATACCGTTTTTATAGCACGCCACCCCGTCGCCTGGACAGGGTGAAAAAACAACACCCTTCTGAATACGCTACAAGGCTCGCGCCATGACCCTGTTCAACCGCTCTACGAACGTTGCCGGGTCCTTCAGCTGCACCCCCTCCACCAACAGCGCCTGGTCCAGAAGTAGAAAGCTGGCGTCGGCAAAATTATCGTCGTCGTCCATTTCCTTCATCCGCTGCACAATTGCGTGATCCGGGTTGATCTCAAGAATCGGCTTGACCTCAGGAAGGTCGATTTGCCCCATGGCCTTCATCATCTGGGCCATTTTCATCGTCGGATCGCTTTCGTCCACAACCATACAACTGGGACTGTCGGCGAGACGGACCGAGGTAACGACGTCCTTCACCCGATCCCCCAGTACCTTTTTCATCCGATCGAGAACCGGTTTGAGTTCTTTGTCCTTGGTCTTGTCCTTCTTCTCCTTCAGGTCCTCACCGGCATCGGAGCGGTTTACCGCCTTGAGTTCCGTCTCCTTGTACTGACCCAGGGTGGGTATGACCAACTCGTCCACGTCCTCGGCCATAATGAGAACTTCAATGTCCTTGTTCCGGTACGCTTCAAGAAGGGGCGATCGCCGCAGGGTCTGCTCATTATCACCGGTGATGTAGTATATCGCCTTCTGATCCGGCAGCATCCGCGTCTTGTACTCAGCCAGACTGGTCCAGCCCTCCACCTTCGTACTCTTGAAACGGACCAAATCCATCAGAGTCTCCCGGTTGGCAAAATCTGAGTAGAGCCCCTCTTTCAGAGGTCGGTTGTACTGTTCTACAAACTCGATCCACCGTTCCGGGTCTTCCTGGGAAATCCGGGAAAACTCGTTGAGCAGCTTCTTTACCGAACTGTCCTTGATTTTGTGGAGAATCCGGTTCTGCTGCAGAATCTCCCTGCTGACGTTCAGAGGCAAGTCTTCCGAATCAATTACGCCCCGGACAAACCGCAGGTACGTCGGCATGAGCTCTTTTTCGTCGTCGGTGATGAAAACCCGCTTCACGTAGAGCTTTACCCCCGAACGGTAGTCCACCTGGTACATGTCAAAAGGTGCTTTCTTCGGGACGTAGAAGAGAGTTGTGTACTCCAGGGTCCCCTCCGCCTGGGTATGGAGATAGAACAGCGGATCGTCCGTATCGTGACCAATTGACTTGTAGAACTCGTTGTACTCTTCTTCGGTAATGTCCGATTTGCCCCGTTTCCACAACGCCGCAGCCTGGTTGATCTGCTCAGTTGTGGGCGTCTTCGACTTCTCTTTTCCCTTGTCGTCGTACTCGGTTTTTTCGTAGTGCAGCCAGATGGGAAAGGCGATGTGGTTGGAGTACTTCTTTACAACTTGCTCTATCTGCCAGCGGGACGCGTATTCGGCGCCTTCGTCGTTCAGGTGCAGGATCACCGTTGTACCCGACTCATCCCGTTCGGCTTCGGTAATGTCAAATCCACTCTTACCGTCGCTCACCCACTTCCACGCCTTGTCTTCACCGGCCTTCCGCGTCAGAACCTCCACCTGATCGGCAACCATGAAGACCGAGTAAAAACCGACCCCAAACTGGCCGATCAGATTGCTGTCCTTGCCGGCATCTCCGGTCAGTTGACCGAGAAACGCCCGGGTGCCGCTGTTTGCGATCGTTCCGAGATTCTCCACCAGATCGGTATCGTTCATGCCGATCCCGTTGTCCCGAACGGTCAACGTCTTCCCGTCGTCTCCGTCAACAAATTCTACATCGATACGGGGGTCGAATGAAATCGACTTGAAGGCGTCCTCCGTCAGGGTCAGGTACTTCAGCTTGTCCAGGGCGTCACTGGAGTTGGATATCAGCTCTCGAAGGAATATCTCTTTGTGTGAGTAGAGAGAATGGACGATAAGATTCAACAGTTGATTGACTTCAGTCTGAAATTGGTGTGTAGCCATGCATGCACTCCTTGTCATTAGGGTCTGATCGGGCCGGACTTGGAATGTTCGCCCCGGGCCGATCAGAAAATCTGAATAGTATTGGTATTTCCGTTATTGGTTCTCTGGAAATATACCGATAACGCACGCGGGCGGCAAACCGGGCGGCAAATTAAAACCGGTACCGCAGAATCGTACTGTTCCGGTCCACGTTGTACCGCTCTCGTTTCTCCCGGGGCAGGTCTTTTACACCGATACGGTGATAGCCGATACTCTCAAACCAGTCGCCCGTTCGAGTCGTCAGGGCAAAAACTGCAGGGATTCCCTCCTGCCGGGCCCGCTCCATAAGGTACAGTACAATTCGCCGGCCTATTCCCATCTCTTCGTACTCGGGATCGATGGCGATCGCGGCGATTTCCGCCTCACCGTTACTGTACCGGTGCAGGGCACCGCAGCCAAGAACCCTTTCATCCGTCTCGTACACAACGTAATCAGCGTAGTTTGCAGCGATATCCTCGGGACTGCGCCGGATCAGTACGCCCTGATCGGCCAGGGGTTCCATCAGGCGGTAGACCTTTAGAACATCTTCCGGACGCATAGAGCGAATACTCTGGTACACATTGGCGTACACCATGGTCCCCACGCCGAGATTGCTGAACACCTCTACCAGGATCACCCCTCCATGCCGGCCGCTCACCAGGTGGACCCGATCGACGCCGTTCCGGGCGGCACTATGGGCCAGGCGCAGCAGTTCAACATCATCCCGGATACCCGTAAAATACCCACTGGCAATTCGTACCACAAAGTTCCGATCATCCGTTTCGGACGTTTCAACCCACTCATCGGGAACGTATCCGTTCGCTTCCAGTACTTTGCCCGATTCTTCCACGGTGAGACGACTGATTCGACCAGTTTCAGTGGTTTCAATTTCCGGCGGAACCGTCAGATCCGCAGTGGTAAGTCCCATTTTGTCACCGATAAAGAACAGCTTCTCGGCGTTTATGCTCGTAGCAATCCGGTAGGCAAGTTCCCGGGAGGAGATGTTGTAGGGTTTTCCGCTGACACTCCATCCAATGCAGGGGAATATCGGGATCATCCCCTGCTCCAGGGTGCTTCTCAAGAGATCCAGCTGTATCCGCTCGACCAGGCCCGTATGTTCATAATCGACACCGTCGACCACACCAATCCCCCGTGCCCGCACCCAGTTGCCCACCACTGCGTTGGTATGGTACCCGCTGAGAACAGTCATGAAATGATTACTCACATCGAAGGCGGCCATCTTGATGAACGGAATAGACTCTTTCGTTGCTATGCGCATACCGTGCACCCGTTTCCAGGGTATATCATAACGGGTCAGCACTTCGTCTATTCGCTGACGTGCTCCGGGGACAAGAACAATCCGGATACCCGCCTGGTGCAGCAGGACCACATCCTGTACCAATGCATTGAGACGGTCATCGTCCATCGTTCCGTAATCCACATGAATAACAAACGTCTTTTCCCGAAACCGGTGGGCATAGGAAAAAACTTGTCTGATCATATCCACTTGTGAAAGAATATCGTTACTGTTCATTGGTCAGACCACCTGATCGTCTAGAAACGGCCACCCAACCCGACACCGAGCTGGAGCCACGAATAAAAATTGTCGTCTCTGACAATTCCAAACAGGGCCGTCTGAAGTGAAAGGCGGCTATGTTTCCCAATACCGAACCCGAATTCAATGGCGCCGTTAAACGCAGGATCATACCGATTTTCCCGATTATCTGTTCGGTCTACCGAGTATAACGAAACTCCGGCGCCGCCGCGAGCGATAAAGTCCACTCCCGACACAGGA
>JBAYPC010000262.1:0-4664 GCA_041677905.1 Alkalispirochaeta sp.
GCCTGCTGGCGGAGCGGGGGTACTCCCTGATCCTTGCAGCCCGTCGAGTTACCCTTCTGGAAGAGCTCCGGGACGAGCTGGTTGAGACGTACGGAGTCGCCGTCGCGGCGGTGCCCCTGGATCTGACCGATACGGACAACCTGGTGACAAACCTGCAGGACGCTCTGAGGTCTCACGACATCACCGAGACGGACATCCAACTTCTCGTGAACAACGCCGGGAACGGTTACTTCGGGTACTTCCACAACGAGGACCCGGCGGCCCTCAGCAGGGGCATCCGGCTCAACATCGACGCTCCGGCCCAGTTGATCCGGTGGATCATACCGATCATGCGTCGACGGGGCGGCGGGACCATCTGCAACGTCGCGTCGGTGGCTGCATTTTCGCCGGGACCGCTGATGGCGTCGTACTACGCCGCCAAAGGCTGGATGCTGTCCCTGGGTGAGTCCCTTCACGAGGAGTTGAAAGGTGACGGTATCGCGGTGGTCACGTGCTGTCCCGGTCCCTTTCGCAGCGCCTTCCACAGGGCGGCGGGGATCGACCCGGACAGTATCGGGACGGTACCGTCGGCGGGCGTTGTTGCCGGAGCCGTCGTCGCCGCCATAGAGCGGCCCCGTCCGGTCGTACCGATTGGGGCGGTTCCCCGGATCTGGGCGGTCCTGTCACCTCGGCTGCCCCGCAGCTGGAGCCGCAGGATTATGGCGACTCTTCAGAGTCGTCGCCGTTCTTGAAGGCTACCTGCCGATCGGATACAATAAAGACTATTCCCATCAAGGAGAGATAAAATGGCTAAGATGAAAATGAAACCCGGTGTCGTCACCGGAACAGCACTTCAGGAGATGTTTGCATACCTCAAAGAAGAGGGGTGTGCATTACCCGCAGTGAATGTTATCGGGTCCAGCAGCATCAACGCGGCGCTGCAGGCTGCCCGTGAGGCGTCCAGCCCCATAATGATCCAGTTTTCCAACGGCGGCGGTGTGTTCAACGCCGGAAAATACCTGGACAACACCAACCAGCGGGCCGCAATTGCCGGTTCAGTTGCCGGGGCGCTCCACATCTGGAAAATGGCCGAGCTCTACGGCGTTCCCGTCGTACTGCATACCGACCACTGTGCCCGGAAGTTGCTGCCCTGGATCGACGGTCTGATCACCGAAGGTGAACAGTACTACAAAGAAAAGGGAACACCCCTGTACAGTTCCCACATGATAGACCTCTCGGCAGAAGAGCTTGACGAAAATATCAAGACCAGCGCCGAGTACCTGAAGCGGATGGCAAAAATCGACATGACCCTGGAAATTGAACTGGGTGTCACCGGCGGTGAAGAGGACGGCGTGGACAACACGGCCGTTGATAATGCAAAGCTCTACACCCAGCCGGAGCACGTGCTGAAGGCGTACGACGCCCTGAAGCCGATCGGTCGGTTTACCGTGGCCGCAGCGTTCGGTAACGTCCACGGTGTGTACAAACCGGGTAACGTCCAGCTCCATCCGGAAATCCTCAAGCACTCGCAGGAACTGGTACGGAAGGAACGGGGTCTGTCTGAAGAAAAGCCCCTGGATCTGGTGTTTCACGGCGGCTCCGGTTCGGACATTAAACATATCCATGAAGCTCTGGAGTACGGTGTAGTCAAGATGAACATCGACACAGACACGCAGTGGGCCTTTGCAGAACCGGTTCGAAAGTACATGGATGACAACCACGGCTATCTGATGTCCCAGATCGGCAATCCTGAAGGGGACGACCTTCCCAACAAGAACAAAATCGATCCCCGACAGTGGCTGGTACTGGGCGAGAAGGGCATGACCGCCCGCCTGGTCCAGGCGTTCAAGGACCTGCGTTCCTACCAGCAATTTGATCTGGGCCTGTAAGTCCCGGTTCATTGTGATCGGCCGATACTCTATCAGCCTGTAAAAGTAGAAGACCGACCTCTCCGGAGGCCGGTCTTTTTTTTACCTCAACGTCACCGGAAAGGAGATACCACCGGGGCCGAGAAGAGGATCAATCGCCTGCCGGACCCGGCCGGCCGTATCCTCGTCGCTGCAGACCAGGAAAAAGGCGCCGCCGCCGCCGGCACCACTCAGTTTGCCGCCAAGGGCTCCGGCGGCACGGCCCGCTTCCAGAATCCTGTCCAGAGCCGGTGTTGATACGCCCAGAGCGGCCAGAAGTTCTTGAGCCTCCCCCGCCAGCCGCCCCAACTCTCCAGCCGTTCCGGCGGCACCGGACATCACCGTTTCGCTGAGATCACCAAGGCGGTGGAGAAGGCCGTCAACACCGGGCCGGTCTGCATCCCGCCGACTGCGAACGGCGGCTACGAGTTCCAGAGTGGACGTAGACCGGGGAATCGTTCCTGCCACCAGAACCGCCGGGGGAAGGGAAACCGGAACCGTCGACGGCAGGACATCCGCCGACGGTGTGAAGCGGAACGCCTGCACACCACCCATCGTCGTTAACCCCGTATCAACGCCGCTGGACCTCCCGTGGAAGAACTGCTCCAGGTCATTGGCCAGACGCCAGACGTACCGGGCCGCCTCTCCACTGAGAACCCCCTCAGGGATTACCGGCGGTGCTCCAATACCGTTCCAGCCTGCGGCAAGGCGCCGGGCAAGGACGGTCGACAGGGCGGCGCTTGACCCAAAACCGCCTGCTATCGGAATCTCCGAAGTGACGATGAGTCTGACAGGTTCCAGCGGCCCCAGCCCATTCCGTTCAGCCACCGAAAGGAGGTGGCGTAAAAACCGGGATATGGTCTCCTCGGAAACGGATTCGTCGGGAAAGGCCATCTCAAGAACATCGGAAGGTTCGGTTACAAGGGTAAGGTACAGGGGAAGGCCGATACCGACCGCCGGATGGCCGTAGACGGCGGCGTGTTCCCCGAAGAGCAGGAGCTTTCCCGGAGCCTTCAGGGGTTCTGTCAATGACGACAACAGACGAGCCCCTCCGTCTGAAGCGGGAGAGAAACCGCACCCCGAGGCAGCGGTCGCCGGGGCGTCGAAGAGACAAAGATAACTGCCCGTTCATTTCCCGCACCGCTGGCTTTGGATATCCACCCGTCGTCCCGATGACTTCCGGGAAAGGGTAGTTTTGCAGGTACACCGATTTCGGACCCCAGAGAAACACCCAGTTCACCGGCTTTGCTGATCGCGGCAAAGAGCTTTCTCCATCCGTCGGCCCGTTTAATCTCGTCGATAACACCGTTGTTTTCCCGGATAAACTCCCGTTCCCGGGCGCTTCCGGGTGAGATGACCGAGTCGAAGCAGCCTACGGCGGTCGCCGACAAAACGATGGAGTTGTTGTTCCAGGTGTACAAGGCGCCGCCCTCGGCCAGAAACCGCACCAGGAAGGGAGCATCCTTCCACGTGGGAACCTCACCGCCTGAGAACTGGATTGCGCCGCCGACCGCACTGGTGACGATGTCATAGCCGCTGCTGCGGCCACCGTGGACGCGTCGGTGGGCCTGGATGGCCGCCGGAACGACTTCGGCGGCAAATTCCGGGTTGGAGTTGCGCTTCCGACCCGCCTCCACGTCGGCGATCTCACGCAGGGCCGCCGTCAGGAGTAACGTCGCAACCGCACTGGAGCCAAGACCCAGTTTTGCGCCGGTGGTTTCGTCAAAGAACGCGCCGGTGTCTATTTCGATGCGCCAGTGGCGGTTTGCCGAGAGACGGCTATCTGATCCAGGTCCGTCCGGCCCGGCTCCTTCCTCCAGGATACCGGCCAACACCGCATCTACCAGGGGGACCGAACTCGCCTGAGTATGGACAACCGGAGCGCCGGAGGTGACGGTTACAACGGTAATCGAACCCGTTCCCGTGACCCCCACCGGCAGCGTGCCACCGTCCACGGGGCCTTCCAGTTCATAGAGACCGAGATATCCTCTTGGATTTGTTGCCACAGCCAGGCCCGTGCCGCCGGGACGGGTAATGGCGTACTCTCCGGCAAGCAGAACATTTGCCGGGGCGGACCATTCCGTCCGAAGCCTCATGGACTTCCCTCCACAACTCGGGCCGGGCCGCCCACCGTCGAGACGATCGGGTCGGCTGTGCACAAGGCTGAACAGCTCTCCAGCAGTGCCGGAACGTGCTCTTCTGTGGTGAAGACCTTCACCTGGGGACCCGCGTCCATCGTTTCCCAGACCGGTAGCCCCTGGGCGCGGAGAGCGTCCAGGCGGTGGAGAACGGCCAGCGTTGCCGGAAGCCAGTAGAGAACCGGCGGGTCCGCCGCGAGCATCGTGCCGAACATGCGTAGATAACTCCTCCTCATAATCGGTCCCAGTACGTCCAGGTCCCGCTTTTCAACGGCGTCCCGGCACGCCGCCACGAGTTTTGGTGCATCTGCAACCCAGGCGGGGTAATAGGGCGAGGTGTCCCGAGTGCGGTTCATACCGTCCCGGGAGGAAAGACCCTTGGGGCCTTCCGACACCGGAAGCACGACAACCCGCAGCGACGGCCACCACCGGTCATCCCGGAACTCAACCGCCCCCACGGCTCCGGCCTCCCAGAGCACAAAACCCCCGAATACACTCCGGGCGGCCGACCCCGATCCGATCCTGGCGATTTCAGAGCGGCGCCGCTTTGAAACAGCGCCTCGACCCGCCGCCGCACAAGCGGCAGTTACCAGAGCGGCAAACCCCGAGGCCGAGCTGGCAAGCCCCGCCGCAGTCGGAA
>JBAYPC010000263.1:0-4642 GCA_041677905.1 Alkalispirochaeta sp.
GCGGTGAAGTCCGCCACCGGATCGGCCCCATCGCCGCGCCGGACCACATCCTCATCGCCCAGGGGTTGCCCAAGACGCGTTCCGGAAAGATCATGCGCCGAATCTTGCGGAAAATCGCCGAGCGCAAAACCGATGACATCGGTGACACCAGCACCCTGGCAAATCCGGAAGTAGTCGAGACTCTGATTGAAACGAGGATGGCCCTGCCCGACGAGTGCCTTACCCTGGCAGGCTGTTTTGACTGAGTCGGTTGCTTTAACTGAACTACGGTGCCGATTACACCTGCAGCTCGCCCCGGACGACACGCTCACCCGGCAGCAGCGCCTGATAGATGAATCGGGACGCCGGAGTCGGCACGCCATGGGTTACACCCAGACGGACGATAGCGCCCGTCTGGGCTTCCAGTTCTGAAGGCTTTCCGGAAGCCACATCCCGTTGCATGGACGCTGTATTTGCCCCATCCACCGAGTCATATATCGATACGGTACTTTCAAACGCGTCTTTCGGTAGATCAACTCCGACGGCGCGGCCTACATCTACCGCTTCTCTCACCACCGTCAAAAGGAGTCCCCGGGACTCCGGGGTACTCCTGATCGCCCCGATCGGCACCCGGGTGACCGCCCCAACACTACTCCAGGGAGCGATGAAGACAAACTTCTGCCACACTGCACGCTGGATATCGTCGGGTACCTCCACCGTCAGCCCTTTGCACCGCTCAAAGTCTCTCCGCAACCGTTGGACCCGGTCACTCTGACGATTATCCAGTTCACCAAACCGGACGACCGGATCTATGCCGGCGTGTCGTATTTTTCCCGGACCTTCTATCATTGCCACGATAGTACAGAGACCACTCAGGACGTGTTTTTTATCCAGGACCGTTGAAAGAACTTCCGGCGATTCGACCCCGTTTCCCAGGGGAAGGACGGCGGTATCCGGACCTAACAGCGGTTTTATTGCCTCGGCCGCCTCTTTTAACTGCCACGCCTTCACGCCGACTATTACCACGTCCACCGGTCCGACCTGGGAGGGACTGTCCGTCGCGGTAACGGGCGATACGGTGAAATCTCCAGCCACACTTGTGACGGCCAACCCCTGCTTTTTCATCGCCGCAAGATGTTCACCCCTTGCGATAAACGTCACGTCCTGTCCTGATTCTGCCAGTCGTCCCCCAAAATATCCGCCAACACCACCGACCCCAAACACCGCATATCTCATAGTTGCCTCCAGATGGTTGACCTTTACCTTCATGTTTCGGACCTTCTATATACAAGGAGTAATTGAACCATGAAGTCAGTAACCGGTTTTCATCATATCACTGCAATTGCCGGAGCGCCTCAAGAAAATCTTGATTTTTACGTCGGCGTCCTCGGATTGCGCATGGTCAAGAAGTCGATCAACCAGGACGCACCCGATACGTATCATCTCTTCTTTGCCGATGAAGAGGGCAATCCCGGCACAGACATCACTTTCTTTCCGTGGCCGTCTATGGGCGCCGGCCGGATCGGCGCAGGAGTGTGGGGTGAGGTAAGTTTTGTCGTCCCGCCCGCTTCTCTGAACTGGTGGGAAGCCCATCTCCGGGATAACGGTGTTTCGGCAGGCCCCCGAGAACAACGATTCGGTGAAGAAGTGCTCCCTTTTGTCGATCCCCACGGTATGGTTTTGTCACTCACTGCCACAACGACCTCCTCCGACTTTGACTTCACCCCCTGGCGGGACTCTCTGGTCCCGGAAGAACACCAGATCAGGGCGTTGGGATCGGTGACCTTAACGGTCCGGTCCGACGAGCCGACCGCCGAGTTTCTTGACGGGGCGTTTGGATTTTCTTTCCATTCTGAGGAGAACGGTCGCTACCGGTACACCGTTGGGGAAGGGCTGGGGGCTCAGCGCCTGGACCTGCTAATTGATCCCGAGGCAAAACGAGGTTCCTGGGGAGTCGGGTCGGTCCACCACGTTGCTTTCCGGGTTCCCGATGAGGTAACCGAAAAAGAAGTGGAGCGACAGATCATAGACCACGGAGGAAAAACTTCCGGAGTGATCGACCGCTTCTGGTTCAAGTCCGTTTACGTCCGGGAGCCCTCAGGAGCGCTGTGTGAAGTCGCCACCGATGGCCCCGGATTTGGTGTAGACGAAGATATGGACCATCTCGGCGAGAAGTTGGTCCTGCCCCCCTGGTTTGAGGATCAGCGACCTGCTATCGAAGCTTCTTTACCGCCGCTGCGGTATCCCCTTGGAGAGCCCCAATGACACCCGAACGGGACATCCAGAAGCAGGAACCGTTGGAAGGTTTCACCTATGTTGTGTCTCCCGGGACAGACACCTCAACAGGAGTGATGCTCCTGCACGGTACCGGAGGCGACGAGTACGATCTGCTTGACCTGGGGACAGTCACTGCACCGGGGACAACCCTGATCAGCCCCCGAGGGCGGGCACCGGAAAACGGTATGAACCGCTGGTTTTCCCGCCACGCCGCAGGCGTCCTGGATGAAGAAGATATCCGCAGGAGAGCTTTGGAACTGTCCCGGTTCATTCCAGCCGCCCGGAATCGCCACGGGATCAGTACCGACGGCCTGTGGGCCCTCGGTTTTTCCAACGGCGCCAACATGGCGGCGGCCATGCTGCTGCTTTATCCAAACGCTTTTTCAGGAGCGATCTTAATGCGCCCGATGCTTCCCCTGAAACCGGACACGCTGCCGGACCTCTCGGGTCTGCCGGTGTACGTCGCCGCAGGCACCCGGGACACGATGATCCCCGGTGAATCGACCCGGGAACTGCTGACTCTCCTTGAAAGGTGCGGCGCCGACCTGACTGTGACATGGGCGGACAGAGGTCACCAGTTCGGCACAGATGAAGTCGACGACGTCCGGCAGTGGTTCGCTGGTAAGACGGAAACGTCCGGCTGAAACGGGGACTCGCCGATGCCGGAGGTGGTTACGGTCTGTTGCCGTAGTACCCGGCCACCAACGCATCCAGGACTCTGTTGGTCCCGGCCGCCGACACGGCGGTACTGGGAGACGGCGCACCGCCCCGCAGCTCGGCATTGATCAGCTCAATCAGCGGCTGATGGACGTGAGGTGGAAAGGGTTGGTGCACCATCGTCCGGTTCGCACCTGTCGTTGTGATCTTCGCCGGGGTGTCGTCAAAGGTGGAGTACTCAACGGTCCCCTCGCTGCCGCGGATAACAGTCCGGTCCAGCTCCAGACGTCCGGAAAAATCCCACAAAGCCGATCCAACGGAACCACCGGCAGTCGTAAAGGTTGCGGCAACCACATCTTCAGCGACGTAATCTCCCGCCCGATTTACCGCAACCGCCTTAACTGAGGTGACCGGACCCAATATCCAGTCGACCAGATCGAGCATGTGGCTGCCCATGTCCGCAATGATCCCGGCCCCGGCGGTAGCCGGATCCACGCGCCACGGTCCATTCCCATCTTTTGAAACGTACCGAGCCCGGTCCTGGCTGAACTCCACAACTACGCTGTTGGGCCGTCCGATCTCCCCTGCCAGAACGGCACGCCTGATATCAACAAATTTCTGTAAAGCCCGGCGATAATAGGCAACCCAAAGGGGAACACCGAAAACCAGAGAACTTTCGATCATAGCGTCACAGTCGGCAGCTGTTGTGGCCATCGGCTTTTCCACCAACACCGGTTTCCCCGCTTTCATGACCGCTTCGGCAAAAGTCCGGTGCAGATGGGGCGGAGTCGCCACATAGACGGCATCGACCTCCGGGTCAGCTATGAGCCGGTCCGGATCGGTATACCACCTGGACACGTTATGCCGCCCTGCAAAGTCTTCCGCCGCCGGGGCATTCCGTTTCGTGATCGCCGTCAGAGCCGATCCCGGTGCCTTGTACAAAGCGGGACCACTTTTTACCTCACAGACATCTCCGGCACCGATGATCCCCCATCGGATAGGACCATCGCCGAAGCGGTCGACCGAATGTTTCTTCTGTTTGTTCATGATATTTCGACTCCCAGTTTGGTCGCCATAGACTGTATTTTTTCCATGATTGAATCGGCAACCTCCACGCCTTCAGCAAGCTGCCGCGCCTTCAGAGCCAGGGCGCGGTCACCAGGGACCCGAACACCGGAGGATCCCTGCCACGGTTCGGAGGCGCGACACGCCGTAGTGGTCGCTCCCATCTCTTCTTCCAGCCGGGTGAGTCCGGAAAATGCCTCGGGATTGATAATCTGCAGAAAAATGGACGTTCCCCACTGGTCGGCACCGTCTTTCCGGCCGAATCCACCCAGGCCCGACGTAAGGGCTTCCACCAAGAGGGCCAGACCGTAGCCCTTGTAGCCGGCATCGCCACCCCCGAGGGGAAGAATGGACCCCGGAGGAGTACCCCCGAAGGCCGCCGGATCATCGGTGAAGGTACCTTCACCGTCCACAAGCCACCGTCCCGGCAGGGGTTTACCCTTTTCACGATGGGCATTTACCACACCGGCGGCGGTCACGGACATACTGATATCCACAATGACCGGCCCATCCGGCCCCGCAGGAATACCCGCCGCCACTGGATTTGGTGAGTAGACCGGCGTTTTCCCCCCAAAGGGAACGACGATCCGGGAGTTGGGGTCTGAAGCCGCCAGAATTCCGATGCGACCGGCATCGATAATACGGGGCATATAGGCGGCCAGAC